>NZ_JCANQV010000102.1:0-19545 GCF_059553635.1 Candidatus Streptomyces philanthi | reverse complement strand
GGCGATCCCGGCGCCGCTGCGGTGCGCGGTCGGCGGCATCCCCGTCCTGCGGGACGCGCGGCCCGTCGAGGGCCTCGACACCAGGGCTGTCGCCGTACGCACCGGCGCCGGGATCGCCGACGGCGGACGGCTGCTGTTCCTGATGGCGCTGGACGGGGCGAAGGGCCGGGCCGGGCTGACGTTGCGGGAGCTCGCGGACCTGATGGGCGCGTGGGGCGCGCGGGACGCGGTCGATCTGGACGGCGGGGGCTCGTCGACGCTGGTCACCCGCGATCCGGACGGTTCCGGCGTGGTGGTGCGCAACCATCCGTCGGACGGCGCCGAACGGCCGGTGGCGAACGCGTTGGGGGTGTTCTCGGACGGGTGAGGCCGCCACGGGGCGGGCCACCGGCCCACGGCGGGCCGGGCCCGGGCCGGCCGGACGAGGTGCCCCACCCCGGGGCCGCGGGAACGGGTCCCGAAGCCGCCGGCAGGGTCAGGGGCGGACGCTGCTCACGACGTCGGCGGCGCCGGACAGGCTGTTCTGGATGTCGGGGGCGAGGTGACTGCTCGCCAGGTAGAAGCCGAGCATGGCGCACACCAGGGCGTGCGAGAACTTGAGCTTTCCGCTGCGCAGAAAGATGACCGTCAGGATGAGCAAGAGCACGATGACCGACATCGTGATGACCACGGGGCACCTCCTCCGACGCCGCCCGAACGGGCGGTTCTGAGTGGCCAGTTTTGCGCATTTCAGGCAATATCGGCCCGTCAGTCAGTACGCCGATCGGGTGATCACTGCGGGTCACGGTGGCAGGGGCGCCGCGCACCGCCCCTCCCCCGGCTCCGCACGGGCCACGCGGCCCCTTTTCCCGGGTCCGGGGTCAGGGACCTGTGGACCGTGTTTTCCGTGAATTCGCGGGACTATCGTCGACGGCATGGGCAGGTCACCGGCGCGGCGCGCGGCACGCCGCTGGATTCCGCAGCAGCACGGCGCGTGGGCGATCCTCGTCGTGCCGTTCCTGGCGGGCGGCGTCCTGGGCGGCCTCACCGTCCGGCACGCCCTGCTGCTGCCGGCCTGGCTGTGCGCGTACTGCGCGGCGCACCACGCCCAGCAGTACGTCCGGCTGCGCCGCTTGTCGCGCAATCCGCGGGCGGCGGGGCGCCACCGGGCGCCGTTCGCGGTGTTCGGAGCGGTGGGCGCGGGATGCGGGGCGGCACTCGTGGTGACGGACCCGTGGATTGCGGTGGCGGCCGGGTGCGCCGTTCCCTTTCTCACCGTGAATGCCGTGCACGCCGCGCGCAATAACGAGCGTTCCCTGGCGAACGGCATCGCGGCCGTGGTGCCCGCCTGCGGAATGCCGCTGGTCTCCTACCGGCTGGGCAGCGGCGTGCTCGACGGTACGGCCTGGTCGGCCGCGGGGGCGTGCCTGCTCTATTTCGCGGGCACCGTGCTCCACGTCAAGACGATGATCAGGGAGCGGGGCAGCCGGGCTTACCGGCGCGTCTCGGCCGCCTACCACGGGCTCGCCGTGGCCGCGGCGGCGGCGCTGGGTCCGTGGCTGGCGGCGCCGTTCCTCGTCTTCGCCGTGCGGGCGGTGGCCCTGCCCGGCCGGCCGGTGCGGGTCCCGGTGGTCGGCGCGATCGAGGTGGGGTGTTCCGCGCTGCTGCTGGCCTTTCTCGCCGTCGCGGTCTGAGCACCGTCGTGCCGCCCGGAAACCTCCGGCGCGCGAATGTGGTGTGGATCACGTCACTTTGGGCAACGATATGCGCCCTTCCGTCGTCTTAGCGGCCGGCATTCCTCCCAAGTGCCGCACCTCGGCACCCGCCCCCACCGCAGACGGAAAGCACCCCGATGAGCCAGTCCCCGAGCACGCGCCGACGCAGGCCGGGGCCCCGGCGCGCCGCCCTCGCCCTGCTGTCGCTGCTGAGCGCCGGGGCCCTGACCGCGTGCGACCAGGCCGTGGCGTCCCCGGCCGGCACCGCGCCGGTACGGGTCACCCTCGGCGCGGCCGCGGGCGGCGGCCCCGTACGGGCGGGCGACACCCTTGAGGTGCGGGCGGCGGGCGGCGTCCTGACGCAGGTGACGGTCACCGATCCCAAGGGCCGGCGGATGCACGGCGGCCTGGAGAAGGGGGGCCGGGTGTGGGCCGCCGGTGAGGGCGCCGCCCCGGACACCCGGTACACGGTCCGGGCGCGGACCCGCAACGCCCGCGGTGTCACCGGCGAGGTGAAGGAGTCGCTGACCACCGCCAAGGCGGAGCGGCTCAACAGCGCGGCGCTGCGGCCCTCGGCGCAGGGCACGGTCGTCGGCGTCGCCCAGCCCGTCTCCCTCGTCTTCGACTTCCCGGTCACCGCCCGCGCCACGGTCGAGCGGCGGCTGCGCGTGGTCACCGACCGGCGCACCACCGGCTCCTGGGGCTGGGTGCGCGACCCGTCCGGCAAGGACCGCGTCGACTGGCGGCCCAAGGGCCGCTGGAAGCCGGGCACCCAGGTCCATGTCGTGGCCGCGCTGCGCGGGACGGACTCCGGCGGCGGCCGCTACTTCGCCCACGACTACGCCCTCGACTTCACCGTCGGCCGCGACCGGGCCGTCACCGTGGACCTCGACCGCGGGCGGGTGACCGTCACCGGCGGCGGCCGGGTGCTGGCCCGGCTGCCCGTCACGGTCGACGCGTCCGAGGAGCTCCGCGCGGCCTGGGCCGGTACCTTCCCCCTGCGGGCGAGGGAGACACTGTTCGCCGGTGCCCCCGGGGACGGTACGCCCGGCCGGTGCCTGGCACCGGGGCCCGGGGCGGCGGAGGCGGGGTGCGTCGGTCTGACCCGGGCCGACGCGGACCGGCTGGCCTCCCTCGTCGGCGCGGGCGACCCCATCGAGATCATCAGCACCTCCCCAGGAAGGAGCGACCGTGCCGAGGACCGGAGCGGAGACTGGATGACCGACTGGTCACGGTGGCGGACCATGAGCGCCCTCGCGACGAACGACCGAACCCTTTCAGCGCCTAATGTGACGGAATGAGCAGCGTGCAGGACCAGGATCAACTCACGGGGTGGCAGCGCTTCCGGCGCCGCGTCCCCAACGGCTTCGCCATCATCTTCAGCGTGCTGGGCCTCTTGTGTGCCCTCACGGCGCTGTTCCGGCCCCTGCGGCGCGGTCTCCACCCGGTGATCTACTGGCTGGACACCCTCACCATCCCGGTGGCCGCCAACTTCGCCTACGCCGCTTTCCTGTTCCTGCTGGCCGCGGCGATGACCGCGCGCAAGCGGGTGGCACTGTGGTTCGTCGTCGTCTACATGCTGCTCGTCGCGCTGGCGGACGCGCTGTTCCTCGCGGCGGGCTTCCTGGAGTACGGCATCTCGCTGGCGGTGAGCGTGACGGCGCTGGTGGTGCTGGTCGCCGCGCACCGCGAGTTCTACGCCATCACCCGCCGCGGCGCGTTCGCCCGCGCCGCGGCGGTGCTGGTCGGGGGGCTGGTCGCGTCGGTGCTCGTCGGCTGGGGCCTGGTGACGCTGTTCCCGGGCTCGCTGGAGGCCGGCGGCGGCAACCGTCTGCTGTGGACCGCCAACCGCGTCTGCGGCGGGCTGGTCGGCGGCCGTCTCGTCGAGGGGCACCCGCCGCACTGGATCGACGCCTTCCTCGGGCTGCTCGGCGCCCTGGCGCTGCTGAACGCGGCCGCGGCCCTCTTCCGCTCGCAGCGGATGGAGGCGGCGCTGCACGGTGACGAGGAGTCCCGTATCCGCGCGCTGCTCGCCCGCTACGGCGGCGACGACTCGCTGGGCTACTTCGCCACCCGCCGGGACAAGGCCGTCGTCTTCTCCCCCAGCGGCAAGGCCGCCGTCACCTACCGCGTCGAGGCCGGTGTCTGCCTGGCCAGCGGTGACCCGGTCGGTGACCGGGAGGCGTGGACGCAGGCCATCGAGGCATGGCTGGAGGTCGCCGGACGGTACGGCTGGCAGCCCGCGGTGATGGGCGCGAGCGAGAGCGGCGCCAAGGCGTTCGCCCGCTGCGGCCTGGGGGCGCTCCAGCTCGGTGACGAGGCGATCCTTCATGTGAAGGACTTCGACCTGGACGGCCGCGAGATGCGCGTCACCCGGCAGGCCGTCAACCGTGTGCAGCGCGCCGGTGCCACCTTCCGGGTACGCCGGCACTCGGCGCTGACCGAGGCCGAGATGCGGGAGGTCATCCACCGGGCGGACGCCTGGCGCGACACCGAGACCGAGCGCGGCTTCTCGATGGCCCTGGACCGGCTCGGCGACCCCGAGGACGGCGACTGCCTGCTGGCCGAGGCGTTCGACGGCGACGGCAACATGATCGCGCTGCTGTCGTTCGTGCCCTGGGGCGACGACGGCATCTCGCTGGACGTGATGCGGCGCGACCGCACCGCGCCCAACGGCGTCATGGAGTTCATGGTCGCGCAGCTGTGCGCGCAGGCCGGTCAGCTCGGGGTGCGCCGCATCTCGCTGAACTTCGCGGTGTTCCGTTCCGCTTTCGAGGAGGGCGGCCGGATCGGCGCGGGCCCGGTGCTGAAGTTCTGGCGCCGGCTGCTGCTGTTCTTCTCCAAGTGGTGGCAGCTGGAGGCGCTCTACCGCTCCAACGCCAAGTACGACCCCGAGTGGTACCCGCGCTTCCTGTGCTACGCGGACGCCGGCGCACTGGCCCGGATCGGTCTGGCCTCCGGTATCGCCGAGGGCTTCGTGGCGGTGCCGAGCCTGGGCACGCTGTGGGGCCGGGGCCGCCGCAAGCGGGTGCTGGCCCCGGCGAGCACCGCGGGCCTGCCCTCGCTCGACGAGCTGGGTCTGGTGCGCACCCCGCCGCCCTCCGAGGAGGAGCGGCAGCGGCAGGCGATGGCGGCGCTGCCCGAGCAGGTGCGGGTGCGCCACCAGAAGCTGGAGCGGCTGCGCGAGGAGGGCACCGACCCGTACCCGGTGGGGGTGCAGCGGACGCACACGCTGGGGCAGGTGCGCGACGAGCACACGGGTCTCGCCGCGGGCGAGCGGACCGGCAAGACCGTCACCGTCGCGGGGCGCGTGCTGCTCACCCGCGACCACGGTGGTGTGCTGTTCGCGGTGGTGCGGGACTGGTCGGGCGATCTGCAGATCGCGCTGACGCGGGACGGCAGCGGCGCCGGGCTGCTGGACCGGTTCTCCGCGGACGTCGACCTCGGTGACCACATCGAGGCCGAGGGCGAGGTCGGCAGCAGTGACCGCGGTGAGCTGACGGTGTTCGTCACCGGCTGGCGGCTGACGGCCAAGTGCCTGCGGCCGCTGCCGGACAAGCGCCGGGGTCTGTCCGACCCGGAGGCCAAGGTCCGCCGCCGCTATGTGGACCTGGTCGTCTCGCCGGACGCGCGGCAGACGGTGCGGGCGCGCAGCGCGGCGGTGCAGGCGCTGCGCCAGGGGCTGATCGACCGGGGCTACCTGGAGGTCGAGACGCCGATGCTCCAGCAGATCCACGGCGGTGCCAACGCCCGGCCGTTCCAGACCCACATCAACGCCTACGACCTCGACCTGTACCTGCGGATCGCGCCGGAGCTGTACCTCAAGCGGCTCTGCGTGGGCGGCATGGAGAAGGTCTTCGAGATGGGGCGGACGTTCCGCAACGAGGGCATCTCCTACAAGCACAACCCCGAGTTCACGATGCTGGAGGCGTACCAGGCGTTCGCCGACTACGACGTGATGCTGGACCTGACCCGGGAGCTGATCCAGGGCGCCGCGGTCGCCGCGTTCGGCAGCGCCACCGCCCGCAAGGCGGATGCGAGCGGGCGGCTGGTCGAGCACGACATCTCGGGCGTCTGGCCGGTGAAGACGGTCTACGGCGCGATCTCCGAGGCGCTGGGCGAGGAGATCGACGCGGACACGGACCCGCGGGTGCTGCGGCGGCTGTGCGACGCGGCGTCGGTGCCGGTCAACCCGGACATGGGCCGCGGCGACCTGGTGCTGGAGATGTACGAGCGGCTGGTGGAGGAGCGGACGACGCTGCCGACGTTCTACAAGGACTTCCCCACCGATGTGTCGCCGCTGACCCGCCAGCACCGGGTGGACCCGCGGCTCGCCGAGCGCTGGGACCTGGTCGCGTTCGGCACCGAGCTGGGCACCGCCTACTCGGAGCTGACGGACCCGGTCGAGCAGCGGCGCCGGCTGACCGCGCAGTCGCTGCTGGCGGCGGGCGGTGACCCGGAGGCGATGGAGCTGGACGAGGACTTCCTCCAGGCCCTGGAGTACGCGATGCCGCCGACGGGTGGTCTGGGCATCGGCGTGGACCGGCTGGTGATGTTCCTGACCGGCCTGTCGATCCGCGAGACCCTGCCGTTCCCGCTGGTCCGGCGCCACTGAGCACAGGACGACGAACGGCCCGCCGCCCCTCGTACGGGGCGGCGGGCCGTTCGTCGTACGGGCGTCAGCCGCGGCGGGCCGCGAGCTTGTCCAGGACGTCCGGGTTGGCGCAGTGGGTCAGGGCCTCGCCGCGCAGGTAGCGGCCGACCTCGGCGGCCGCGAGGGCGGCGGCCTTGTGGGCGACCTGCTGGCTGCCGCCGGCGATGTGCGGGGTGAGGACGACGCGGGGCGTGGTCAGCAGGCGGTGGCCGGCCGGGAGCGGTTCCTCGGGGAAGACGTCGAAGCCGGCGCCGGCGAGGTGGCCGCTGTCGAGGGCGTCGCAGACCGCGTCGTAGTCGAGGAGGGCGCCGCGGGCGCAGTTGACGAGGACGGCGCCGCGCGGCAGGGCGGCGATCTGCTCGCGGCCGATCATGCCGCGGGTCTCGTCGGTGACGCGGGCGTGCAGGGAGACGATCCGGGAGCGGCCGAGCAGCTCGTCCAGGCCGACCTGCTCGGCGGTCCCGGCCAGCGCCTCGGGCTTCACGTAGGGGTCGTGGACGAGGACGTGGGCGCCCATGGCCTTCAGGACGGCGGCGACGCGGCTGCCGATGGCGCCGTAGCCGATGAGGCCGACGGTGGCGCCGGAGATCTCGATGCCGCAGTTGTCGTAGTCGTAGTAGTCGCCGCGCCAGACACCGCGGCGCAGGTCGGTGTGGGTGTCGCCGACGCCGCGGGCTGCGGCGAGCAGCAGGGTGAGGGTGTGTTCCGCGGTGGCGGTGGCGTTGCGGCCGGGGGCGTAGCAGACGGCGACGCCGTGGCGGGTGGCGGCGTCGAGGTTGGCGTTGACGGGGCCGCCGCGGCTGGTGCAGAACAGCTTGAGGTCGGGGCTGTTGGCGAGGATGCGTTCGGTCAGCGGGCCGTGTTCGGTGACGCAGATCTCGACGCCGCGCAGCGCCTCGATCATCTCGTCCTCGCTGCCGGACGCCTCGATGACCTCGGCGACCGGCCCGAACGGCGTGTGCGGCCAGGGGAACCGGATCTCGCGGACGTCCAGGGGCGCGTCCCCGGCGGCCTCGCGGACGGCGGAGGTGAAGAGGGAGGGGTGGATGAAGTGGTTGCCTGCGGCGAGGACGGTGGTGGGGGTCATGGGGGTCTCTCCCAAGGTGGTGCGAAGGGTCGGGCTCAGTGGCCGGGGACGGTGGCCGGGGTGTTGAAGCGCAGCAGGGCGGTGTGCCCGTGCGTGAGGCGGATCTCGGTGAGGGTGCCGTTGTCGAGCCGGGGGAAGACCCGGCGGTAGGCGGCGAGGGGGATGCCGAGCTGGTGGCACAGGAGCAGGCGCAGCAGGGTGGAGTGCGCGACGACCAGGACGCGTCCCTCGGGGTGCTGTCGTGCGAGGTCGGTGAGGCAGTCGGCGGCGCGTTGCGCGGCGTGCCGGGGGTCCTCGCCGCCGGGGAGGTGGCAGGCGGCGGGGTCGGCGAGGAAGGCGTCAAGGGCGTCGGGGAAGCGCTCGCGCATCTCGTCGCGGGTGAGGCCCTCGCCGTCGCCGAAGTCGAGTTCGTAGAGGCGTTCGTCGATCCGCGGGACGAGGCCGCAGGCCGCGGCGGCGGGGGCCGCGGTGAGGCGGGCGCGGGAGAGCGGGGAGCTCCACACGGCGGTGAGGTCCGCGGTGGCGGCCCAGGCGGCGAGGGCGGTGGCCTGGTCGCGGCCGAGGTCGGTGAGGGCGACGTCGGTGCGTCCGGCGTAGCGGTTCTCGGCGTGCCAGACGGTTTCGCCGTGGCGGACGAGGATGAAGTCGGTCACTGCGCGGCCCTCCTGCGGGCGTGGTCGGCCACGGTCTGGTCGAGCCAGCCACGGCGGGTGAGTTCGTCGAGGAAGCGGAGGTAGCCCGGCAGGTACCGGGCGGTGCGGGCGGCGGTGGGGGTGATCTCCTCGGCGACGGTGACCATCGCGGCGGCCGCCTCGCGCAGGGGTGTGCCGTCGGCGGTGGCGGCGAGGACGGCCATGCCGAGGGCGCCCTCCGCCTGGGCGGGCAGGCGTACGGGGCGGCCGAGGACGTCGGCGCGCAGCCGGCACCAGTAGCGGTTGCGGGCCCCGCCGCCGGTGAGGGTGAGGGGGCCGTCGACGGGGGCGCCGAGGTGGTCGAGGTAGTCGAAGCAGAGCCGTTCGAGGAAGGCGGTGCCGAGCAGGTACGCGTGGAACGCGGTGGCGCGGGTGGGCGTCTCGCCGAGGACGAACGGTTCGGCGTCGGGGGCGCGGAAGGGGAAGCGTTCGCCGCCCGCGGAGACCAGGGGGTAGGCGACGGCGTCCGGGTCGAGGGCGGCGGCCTCCTCGGTGAGGCGGTCGAGGTCCTCGCCGGGGAAGTGCCGGGAGAGCGCGCCGGCGCCGCTGCTGGAGGCGCCGCCGGGCAGCCAGGTGTCGCCGGGGCCGCGGTGGCAGTAGACGACGCCGGCCGGGTCGCGGACGAGGTGGGGGCTGGTGCCCTTGAGGACGAGGGTGGTGCCGAGGACGGAGTTCCAGGCGCCGGGGGTGAGGGCGCCGGCGCCGATCTGGGCGGCGCAGCCGTCGGTCATGCCGGCGACGAGGACGGTGCCCTCGGGGATGCCGGTGGCCGCGGCGGCGGCCGCGCAGACGGTGCCGAGGACGCTGCCGGGGCGTACCACGTCGGGCAGCAGTCCGGCGGGGACGCCGAGGCGGTCCATGACGGCCTCGGGCCAGCGGTCCTCGACGAGGTGGTAGCCGGTCTTGAGGGCGTGGCTGGCGTCGGAGGCGACCTGGTGTCCGGCGAGGCGCCAGGTGATCAGGTCGACCTGGTGCAGCAGCCGGGTGCCGGGGCGGGTCGCGGCGGGTACGTGGTCCAGGAGCCAGCGGAGCTTGGGCAGCGCCCAGGAGGGCTGCATGCTGCGGTAGCCCAGTTCCCGCCAGACGTCGGCGCCCGCCTCGTTGACCGCGTCGGTGCACGCGGCGGCGCGGCCGTCGTCGTACATCAGGCCGGGGGTGAGCGGGGTGCCTGTGGGGCCGGTGAGGAGGATCGTGCCGGAGGTGCCGTCGATGGCCAGCGCGCGGACGCGCCGGGTGTCGAGGCCGTCCAGGGCCTCGCGGCAGGCGGCGGCGAGGGCGGTCCACCACTGCTCGGGGTCCTGCTCGTGGCGTACGCCCTCGCGGTGTCCGGTCAGGGGCCGGGAGGCGGCGCCGAGCAGTGTTCCGGTGCCGTCGACTGCGACGCAGCGGGCGCTCTGGGTGCCGAGGTCGAGGCCGAGCCAGATGCCGTCGGGGTCAGGGGCGGCGGGGTCAGACACGGGTGGGGCCTTCCGGTGCGGGGGTGGTGGTCCGGGCGGTTTCCGCGGGTGCGCCGCTCCCCCGCCAGGTGGCGGCGGAGCGCCAGCCGGCCTCGCGGGCGACGGCGCGCAGCCGGAGGAAGTCGTCGTGGAGGGCGGCGTAGAACGCGGCGCGTTCGGGGTCGGGCTGCCAGCTGCGCTGCATCCGGACGTACTTGGCGGCGGCGCTGTGCATGCTGGTCTCGGCGCCGGTGCGGACCAGGCCGGTGAGGAAGGCGCCCTTGGCGCCCAGTTCGGTGTCGGCGGCGCGGGCGGTGGGGACGCCGGTGGCGTCGGCGATCAGGGCGCACCAGGCGTCGTTGTTGGCGCCGCCGCCGCACAGCCGCAGTTCGGTGACGTCGGTGCGGGCGGCGGCCAGGGAGTCGCGCAGGACGAGGGAGAGCCCGTCGAAGACGGCGCGGGCGAGGTCCTCGCGGGTGTGTTCCAGGGACATGCCCCAGAAGGAGCCGCGGGCCCGGGGGTCGAGGAAGGGGGCGCGTTCGCCGGCCGGGGAGAGGTAGGGCAGGAACGTCAGCCCGCGGGCGCCGGGGGTGGAGCGGAAGGCGAGGTCGGCGAGTTCCGGGGGGCCGGGGACCTCCAGCATCCGGGACGCCCAGCCGAGGACCTCGGCGCCGTTGAGGGTGGGGAAGGCGCGCAGGACGCGTTCGCGGCCGCGGTAGGCGATGTGGATGCCGGTGGCCTCGCCGCTGGTGTCGACGCCGGTACGGACGACCTCGGTGCACAGGGTGGTGCCGAGGATGCTGCACGCCTGGCCGGGGTTGACGACGCCGACGCCTCGGGCGGTGGAGGCGATGTCGTAGGGGGCCATCACGACGGGGAGTCCGGCGGGGAGGCCGAGCTGGTCGGCGGCCTCGCGGGTGATCTCGCCGATCCGTTCGTCCTCCCCCAGGACGCGGGGCAGCAGCCGGGCGTGTTCCGTCAGGCCGAACAGGTCGACGATGGCGGGGTCGTAGGCGCCGGTGGTGTGGTCGAGGAAGGGGGCCGAGGCGTCGGACTCGTCGGTGGCGCACACCCCGGTGAGGCGGAGGAAGAGCCAGCCGGCGGCGGTCAGCGAGACGCTGGAGCGGGCCAGGCGGTCGGGGTCGTGGGCGGCGAGCCAGCTGAAGAGGGCGTTGGGCATGCCGGAGCAGGTGAGGGAGCCGTTGCGGCGGAAGGCCGCTTCGAGCAGTCCCTCGTCCTGCCAGCGGGCGAGGATGTCCGCGGCGCGGCCGTCGGACCACAGCAGGGCGGGTCCGGTGGGGCGGCCGTGGTCGTCGACGAGCCAGGCGCCGTCGCCCTGGGCGGTGAAGGAGACCAGCCAGACGGGGTCGTCCAGGCCGTCGAGGACGGTGCGGACGGTGCCGACGACGGCGTCCCACACGGCGTCCATGTCCTGTTCGGCCCAGCCGGGGTGGGGGCGCAGCACCTCGGTGGCGCGGCGGGCCACGGCGATCTCGGTGCCCCGGTCGTCGAAGACCACCGATTTGATCACGGTGGTGCCGACGTCGATGGTCAGTACGGACATCTGCGGGGTCCTTTCACGCCTGGGCCGGTACGGGGGCGGCGGTGGCCGTGTCGTCCGGGGCGCCCGTCTCGTCGGGGAGCTTGAGGAAGAAGGTGAGGACGGTGCTCAGGACGTACATACCGGCGAAGATCCAGACGACGCCCTCGACGCCGAGCGGGCCGACGAAGACGGTGACCACGGCGGGGCCGACGAAGGTGCTGGCCCCGGCGCCCAGGTTGAGGGCGGCGAGCGCCTGCCCCTTGTGGCGGGGCTCCAGGGAGGGCATCAGCGCGGAGATCGGGACGTATCCGGCGAGGGTGGCGCCGTAGAAGGCGGCGACGAGCAGGGCGAGGGGGAAGTTGGCGCCCGCGGTCTGCGGTACGTAGAAGAGGAGCAGGGTGCTGACGGTGCAGCCGAGGCCGCCGAACCAGGCGATGGTGCGCCGCCAGCCGAGGCGGTCGCCGATCACGCCGCACAGCAGGTTGGCGAAGATGTTGGTGGCGAACATGGCGCTGAGCAGGTGGAGCCAGGTGGTGAGGCTGAACCCGACGGTCTTCGTGAAGTGGATCGGCATGATCACGAAGAAGCCGAACTGGGAGGCGGTGTTGATGGTGCGCACCACGGCACCGGCGCCGACCCGGGGGTTGCGCCACAGGATGGTGACACTGCCGACGAGGGTGGCGAGGGGGCTCTCCCCCTCGGGCGTCCCGCGCTGTCCGCCGTGGGCGTCGCGGACGAGGAGCAGAGCGATCAGTCCGCCGGCGGCGACGAGCACCAGGGCGGCCCACAGGGTGGCGTAGGCGCCGATGAGCGGGATGAGCGCGCCGGCGACCAGGGAGCCGAGGGTGGGCAGGCCGCCGGTGAAGGCGAACCAGAACCAGCCCATGGCGGTGCCGAGCCGTTCGCGGGGCGCGACGCCGGCGATCCAGACGAGGAAGCCGTAGGCGAACAGCGGGTAGCCCAGGCCCCGCAGTCCGTACCCGAGGAGCATCAGCGGGTAGCTGTCGGTGGGGACGGCGGCGAGGAGGAAGACGAGCTGGAAGGCGGCCCAGATGCCGAGGCCGGCCCACATGACCCGGCGCGGTCCCCACAGGTCGGAGAGCGCTCCGGAGAGCCAGGCGGCGATGCCCGCCGCGACGCCGTACACGGTGAACAGCAGCGCGACCCGTGACTCCGGGATGCCCCGGTCGACCAGGTAGGGCGAGAGGTATCCGGACTCGACGCCGTCCCCGATCATGAAGAGAAGGAGGCCGAGGTATCCCCAGGCGAGGGTCGGCGGGATGCCGAGACGTGTGATCAACGAACGTGGCGGGAGCTTCGTCATTGACTCTCCCCTTTCTGCGACGGCGTGCGGGCGGTCCGACGCAGTGATGGAACAACTCCACCGAAACGGGCGTCAACGGCCACGGAAATCTTCCCACCACGCCGCCGACCTGCCGTGATGCGTTGGAGGCCGCCTGCGCCGCCAGCAGCCGCGGCACGGCCCGTTCCCCTTCTTGCCGGGTGAATTCCATGGGAAGATAACGCGGCGATTTCACACGGGCTGGAGTCGCGCGACGGCGCGCGGGCGCCGGGAGGAGTGCTCGATGGACCGGCTCGATGTCCAGGAGGAGCGGCGCGGCCGCATACGGGAGGCGGTGCTCTCGCGCGGGTTCGTCCGTACCGCGGCCCTGGCGGAGGAGTTCGGCATCAGCCTGATGACCGCTCACCGTGACCTGGACGCGCTCCAGTCGCAGGGCTGGCTGCGCAAGGTCCGCGGGGGCGCGACGGGGCTGCCGTCGGCGCAGTTCCACGGCAGCGTCGCCGAGCGGATGGCGACGATGGCGCAGACCAAGCAGCAGCTCGCGCGGGCCGCGGCCCAGCTGCTGGTGCCGGGGCAGACGGTGCTGCTGGACGACAGTACGACGTGTCTGCTGCTGGCCCACCAGATCGCCGGGCACACCCCGCTGACCGTGCTGACCAACTCGCTCCCGGCGATCACGACGCTGGCGAAGGAGCCCGGCGTCTCGTTGATCACCCTGGGCGGCCAGTACTTCCCCGCGTACGACGCGTTCATGGGGATGCACACGGCGGACGCGGTGCGCGCGTACCACGCCGATGTGCTGTTCCTGTCGACGACGGCCGTCACCAACCGCCGCTGCTACCACACTTCGCCGGAGACGGTGCAGGTCAAGCGGGCGATGATGGAGAGCGCGCGGCGGCGGGTGCTGGTCGCCGACCACACCAAGTTCGCCAAGGAAGGGCTGTACGCGCTGGCGCCGCTGTCCGCCTTCGACCTGGTGATCGTCGACGACGGCCTGGCGGACGAGGAGGTCCGGGCGATCCGCGCGGGCGGCACCGAGGTGCGGGTGGTGCCGGGCCGCGAGCCGGACGGGGGCTGACGGGCTCCCGCGCCGGGCGGTGTGCGGCGCGGGCCGCTCAGCCGCCGGTCAGGTCCGACCAGGCCACCGTGCGGTCGCACCAGCGGCCGAGCAGCGCCGGGTCGTGTCCGACGGCGAGCAGCCCGGCGCCGGTCCGCTCCCGGTAGTCCTCGACGACGGCGACCAGGGCCGCGGTGGTGGACGCGTCGAGCATCGCGGTCATCTCGTCGCAGATCAGCCAGCGCGGCTCCAGCACCAGGGCGCGGGCCAGGCAGGCGCGTTGCAGCTGCCCGTCGCTGACCTCGTGGGGGCGGCGGCGCAGCAGCTCGCCGGTGAGGCCGACGACGGGCGCCAGTTCCGCGACACGGGCGGACGCCTCGGCCCGGCGGCCGGTGGCGCGGAGGGGCTCGGCGATCAGGTCGGCGAGGCCGATCCGGGGGTCGGCGGAGAGCCGGGGCTGCTGGAAGACGACGCCGAACGCGGTGCGCTGGGCGCGGGGCGCACGGTGCCGCCAGCCGCCGGCCGGGGTGCCGTCCAGGACGACGCTCCCGGCGTCCGGGCGGTGCAGCAGCGCCGCGACCCGGGCCAGGGTCGACTTGCCGCAGCCGCTGGGTCCCAGCAGACCGACCGCCTCCCCGTCCTCGACGGTCAGCGACACGCCGCGGACGACGGGCCGGCGCCGGTCGTACCCGGCGGTGATGTCACGCAGTGCGAGCACGCGGGGCGTCCTCCTCGGGCGCGGCGGGGCCGGGCGGGTCCCCGGCGGGGTGGTGGCAGGCGACGCCGTCGCCGAGCGCCGGTACGGCGTGGCAGGCGGGGGTGGCCCGGTCGCAGCGGGCGGCGAAGGCGCAGCCGTCGGGGAGGGCGCCGAGTTCGGGCGGCATGCCGGGGATCGGGGTGAAGGCGCGGTCGGGCAGCGCGTCGAGCAGACCTCGGGCGTAGGGGTGGCGGGGCCCCGGGGTGCCGAAGAACGCGGCGGCGTCGGCGATCTCGACGATCCGTCCGGCGTACATCACGGCGACGCGGTCGGCGATCCGTTCGGCGGCCGCGAGGTCGTGGGTGATCATCAGCAGGGCGTGTCCGGCGTCGACCTGGCGGCGCAGCTCGTCGACGGTGCGTTCGACGAGGTCGCGGTCGAGGCCGGTGGTGGGTTCGTCGGCGAGCAGCAGCGGGGCGTCGCCGACGAGGGCGAGGGCGGTCGCGGCGCGCTGCGCGAGGCCGCCGGAGAGCTGGTGGGGATGCCGGTCGAGGTGGTCGCGGGGGAAGGACGCGCGGTCGGCCGCCGCCTGCGCCGCGTCCCGCCGCGCGGCCCTGCCGGTGGCGCCGGTCAGCTCCCGTACGGTCTCCTCCAGATGGGAGCGGACGGTGCGCACGGGGGTGAGGTGGGCGGCGGGGCTCTGCGGGACGAGACCGATCCGCCGGCCGCGGACCGTGCGGGCGAGGTCGCGTTCGGACGCGGTGAGCAGGTCCACCGCGTCGGGGCCCGCGGACAGCACGGCCGACCCGGTGGCGCGGGCGTTGCCCGGCAGCAGCCCGAGGAGGGCGGAGGCCAGGACGGACTTGCCGCAGCCGCTCTCGCCGATCAGCGCGAGGCAGCTGCCGGCGGCGAGGTCGAAGCTCGCGTCGCCGACGGCGGCGACGTCGGGGCGCCCGCGCATGCGGAAGCGGACCGACAGCCCGCGGACGGACAGCAGCGGTGCCGGGGAGGGCGCGGTCACAGCATCAGCTCCGATCGGCGGCGCGGGTTGATCCGTTCGCGCCAGGCGCCGGCCAGGCCCGCGATGGCGAGGGTGGGGACGATGATGAACAGGCCGGGGAAGAGCGTCGGCCACCAGTCGCCGGCGAGCAGCGAGCCGCGGGCGGCGTTGACCATGATGCCGAGGCTCGCCTCGTGGGCGGGCAGTCCCAGGCCCAGGAAGGAGAGGGCGGACTCGTGCCAGATGGCGTGCGGGACCATCAGGACGGCGGCGAGTCCGGCCTGCGGCAGTACGCCCGGAAGCAGGTGCCGCACCGCGACCCGCCACCGTGAGGCGCCGCCGGAGACCGCGGCGTCGACGAAGGGGCGGCCGCGCAGCGACAGCACCTCGGCGCGGACGATGCGGGCGGTGGACAGCCAGTGCGTCAGCCCCACCGAGATGATCACGGGCCAGACGCCGGGCCGGAACATCGCCACGATGAAGATGCCGAGCAGCAGGTGCGGCACGGAGGAGAAGAGGTCCACCACCCGCATCACGGCCCGGTCCGCCCAGCCGCCCAGCGCGCCGGCCAGGGCGCCGACGGCCGTGCCGATGACCGTGGCGGCCAGCGCGGCGACCACGCCGACCAGCAGCGAGACCCGCAGCCCGTAGACGCAGCGCAGCAGCAGGTCGCGGCCGACCTCGTCGGTGCCGAAGGGGTGCGTCCAGGACGGTGCCTGGAGCTTGAGGGGCAGGTCGACGGCCTGCCGGTCGAGCGGGAAGAGCAGCGGGACGACGAGGACCGCGAGCACCAGGAGGCCGGTCACCACCGCGCACAGCCGCAGCCGCAGGGGCCGGGCGGCCTTCGGGGCCGTCAGCACGTCAGCCATCGAATCCCACCCTCGGGTCGGCGAGGCCGTACAGCAGGTCGGAGAGGAGGTTTCCGGCGAGGACGGCGGCGGTGGCGAGCACGGTCAGCGCGGCGAGCAGCGGGAAGTCCACCGAGGTGGCCGCCTCGACGGTGGCCGCGGCGATGCCCGGCCAGCTGAAGACGGTCTCCACCAGCAGCGCGCCGGTGATGAGTTCGGGCACCCGGGAGCCGATCAGGGTGAGCACCGGCAGCAGTCCGGAGCGCAGGGCGTGCTGGAGCAGGACGGTCCGCTCGCCGAGGCCGCGGGCCCGCGCGCCGCGCACCGGGTCCTCGGCGAGGGCGTCGCCGACGCCCTGGCGCACGTACAGCACGAACCAGGGCAGCTGGGAGACGGCGAGGACCAGGGCGGGCAGCGTCACATGTCGGGCGATCTGGCCGAAGGTGACCAGGTCCGTGCCGGTGTCGGTGAGGCCGCCGGCGGGCAGGACACCGAGTTCGAGGGCGAACAGCCAGACGGCGAGCAGGCCGAGCCAGAACGGCGGGGCGGCCTCCAGCACATAGGCGGTGGAGGTGACGGCGCGGTCGAAGAGGCCGCCGCGGCGGCGCGCCGCGAGCACGCCGAGGACGGTGCCGACGGTGATCGCGAGGACGAAGGCGAGCGCGCACAGCAGGACGGACCAGCCGATGCGTTCGCCGATGACCTGGGAGACCGGGGCGCGCAGCGTCGTCGAGTTCCCGAGGTCGCCGGTGAGGGCGCCGGTCAGCCAGTCCCACCAGCGGGCGAGCAGCGGCCGGTCGACGCCGAGGTTGGCGCGGAGCTGGTCGAGGTTCTCCCGGGAGGCGGTGAGCCCGGCGTCGCCCGCGTACGCCTTGACCGGGTCGAACGGTGAGGCGGCGGCGACGGCGAAGACGCCGAGGGTGACGGCGAGCAGCACCGGCACGGCGAGCAGGGCACGCCGTGCCGTCATCCGCGCCATCGCCCCCCAGGGCAGGGAGGTCGGGGCGCTCATCCCTTGGGCTGCCAGTCCTCTACGTTCCACCAGGGGCCGGAGGCCAGGCCGTGGTCGTGCGGCTCGACCTGCGCGGTGAGGTCCTTCCAGCGGTCGGCGACGACATAGACGTGGTCGACGTGGGTGAGGAAGGTGTACGCGGGGTCGTCGGCGAGTTCGCGCTGGATGGCGTCGTAGGCGGCCTTGCGGGCCGTGCGGTCGTCGGTGCGGCGCGCCTCGGTCAGCTTGTCGTCGATGGTCTTGTTGCGGTAGCGGGACATGTTGTTGAAGCCGTCGCCCGCGAGGGAGGAGTGCAGCAGGAGGTACTGGTCGAAGTCGGGGTCGGCGGGGCTGCCGCCGCCGGCCAGGACCGCGTCCTGCTTCATGCGCGGCTCGATGGCCTCCCAGGTGCCGGACTCGACCTTGGCCTCGATGCCCGCCTTCTTGACGTCGGAGGCGAAGGCGAGGGCGTGCTCCTGGCGGAGCTTGTCGCCGGAGAGGTACCAGAGGGTGAAGGAGGCGCGCTTGCCGTCCTTGGCCCGGATGCCGTCGGCGCCCTTCTTCCACCCGGCGTCGTCCAGGATGCGCTCGGCCTTCTTCAGGTCGTGGGGGCGCTCGGTGCCCTTGGCGAACCAGGGGCTGTCGGTGGGCACCGGCCCGTAGGCGGGCTTGCCGGCGCCGTTGAGGATGCCCTTGACCATGGCGTCGCGGTCCACGGCGAGGTCGAGGGCGCGGCGGACGGCCTTGTCGCCGGTCACGGGGTGGGCGCTGGGCAGGGTGACGTTGCGGTAGTCGAAGGTGGTGGCGGTCACCGTCGTACGGCTCTTGTCGCTCTTGAAGCCGGCGGCGAGCTCGGGCGGCAGGATGGCGCCGTCGAGGTCGCCGGAGCGCAGCCGGGTGGCGCGGATGTCGTCGTCCTTGATGATCGCCATGGTGAAGTTCTTCACCTTGGGCGGGCCGCCCCAGTAGCGGGGGTTGGCCTTGAAGGTGAGCTTTTCGCCCTTGGACCAGCGGGTGAGGACGTACGGGCCGGTGCCGACGGGGTGGGTGGCGAAGGAGCCGTGGTTGACGTCCTGCTTGCCCGCGATGTGCCGGGGGGCGATGGCGAGGACGGTGCGCTCGGCGAACGGCGCGTAGGCGTACTTGAGGTGGAAGACGACGGTGTGGTCGTCCTTCTTCTCCACCGAGTCGAGGGCGTCCAGCTCGGCCTTGGAGGCGTTGTTGGTCTTCGCGTCGAGAATGGTCCGGTAGGTGAAGACGACGTCGTCGGCGGTGAACGGCTTGCCGTCGCTGAAGGTGACGCCCTTGCGGAGGGTGTACGTGTACGTCTTCCCGTCGTCGCTCACCTTGGGCAGGGCGGCGGCGAGCGCGGGCTGAAGGCGCATCCGCGCGTCGTGGGTGAGCAGCCCGTCGAAGATCTTGGAGTTGCCGTCCTTGCCGTAGCCCAGCAGGGGGCTGAGGGTCTCCGGCTCGTTGGCGATACCGACGACGGCGGTGTCGGCGGGCCGGCCTCCGGCCGCGCCCTTGCCGTCGTCGGGCGCCGAGCAGGCTGCCGCCGTGAGGGCCAGGGTGCCCGCCAGTGCCGCCGTGGCGGCTCTCCGTATGGACCGGGCCGTCATCCCCACACTCCTTCTGCGCATCGACCGTTGTTGCGTTTCCTACGCAATTAAACCCGACGGTACTCTCCGCACCGCAGCGACCTGCGCGAATACGCGGAGCGACGGCCCGCACGGCTGCCGCTCGCCCACCGCGCGCACCACGCCGCCGGCGGCGCGATGCGGTGACCAGGGCCCCTCCCGAAGCGGCTGCTCCACCGGCGGACGCGGTCAGGCTCCCTCGGTCTCCAGGGTCAGCCCCCAGCGTTCCAGGGCCTTGCCCACCGGCTGGAAGGCGGTGAGGCTGCCGGGGCTGCCGCAGCCCGCGGCGTTGCCTCCCGAGTGGATGCCGACCGCCTTCAGGGCGCCGCGGCCGGCGACGTAGGAGCCGCCGGAGTCGCCCGCGGTGGAGCAGGCGTCGGTCAGCGACAGCCCCGCGACGACGATGGTGCCGTAGTCCACGGTCTGGTCGACCGCGGTGATCTCGCCGCAGTGCCAGCCGCTGGCCTCCCCCGACCGGCAGACCGTGGTACCGGCCAGGCCCTCCTGCACGCCCGTGACGGGGGCGGGGGTGCCGCCCTCCCCCGCCACATGGCGGCTCAGCCGCCAGCCGGACGCGTCGACGGTGACCAGCCCGAAGTCCCCCTCGCTCCCGGCGACGCTGTGGCCGCCGCCCTTGTTGGAGGTGCCGAGCCTGCTGCCGTCCTTGCCGTACGCGGGCTCGTCGGCGACCTCGGTGCAGTGGCCGGCCGTCACGAAGCCGCGCAGCCCAAAGGCGCCGTTCACCGGGAAGCCGATGGAGCAGACGCCGCGGTCGCCCGCGGTCCACCGTTCGCCGCCGACGACGGTGCCGCCCTCCGGGCGCAGCGCCCGGCCGGGCTCCACCCGCAGCGGGACGCCCGCACGGGCGGTGAGGTCGCGGACGGCGGACAGGAAGTCCTCGGTGGC
>NZ_JCANQV010000101.1:0-19887 GCF_059553635.1 Candidatus Streptomyces philanthi | reverse complement strand
GGGCGCAGTCGCCGCGCAGCTGCGCCAGCGACTCGGGGTCCGCGGGGGAGGGGCGCCGCAGGTGCGCCGGACGTGTGACGGGTTTCACGGACTTGGTCATGACCGCACCGTAGGCAGTGCGGGCGCCGCCGGGAAAGTCCTACCATTGGGTAGTTTCGGCGTGTGGGGCGTTCCGGGGTGACCGGGTAGCGTTGCCCTCCGTCCGTCCCACCCCACCGCCTTCCGCAGGAGCAGACCCGCCGTGCGAATCGCAGTCACCGGCTCCATCGCCACCGACCACCTGATGACCTTCCCCGGCCGCTTCGCCGACCAGTTGGTCGCCGACCAGCTGCACACGGTCTCCCTCTCCTTCCTCGTCGACCAGCTCGACGTCCGCCGCGGCGGTGTCGCCGCCAACATCTGCTTCGGCATGGGCCAGCTCGGCACCGCCCCGATCCTGGTCGGCGCCGCGGGCAACGACTTCGCCGAGTACCGGGCCTGGCTCGACCGGCACGGCGTGGACACCACCTCCGTCCACATCTCCGAGGTCCTGCACACCGCCCGCTTCGTGTGCACCACCGACGCCGACCACAACCAGATCGGCTCCTTCTACACCGGTGCCATGAGCGAGGCCCGGCTGATCGAGCTCCAGACCGTCGCCGAGCGCGTCGGCGGCCTCGACCTCGTCCTGATCGGCGCCGACGACCCCGAGGCGATGATCCGGCACACCGAGGAGTGCCGCACCCGGGGCATCCCCTTCGCCGCCGACTTCTCCCAGCAGATCGCCCGCATGGACGGCGACGCCATCCGCACCCTGATGGTCGACGCGGCCTACCTCTTCTCCAACGAGTACGAGAAGGGCCTCATCGAGTCGAAGACCGGCTGGACCGCGGACGAGATCCTCGCCAAGGTCGGCACCCGCGTCACCACCCTCGGCAGCAGCGGCGTCCGCATCGAGCGGGCCGGCGAGGCCCCCATCGAGGTCGGCTGCCCCGAGGAGGACGCCAAGGCCGACCCGACCGGCGTCGGCGACGCCTTCCGCGCCGGCTTCCTCTCCGGCCTGTCCTGGGGCGTCGGCCTGGAGCGCGCCGCCCAGGTCGGCTGCATGCTGGCCACCCTGGTCATCGAGACCGTCGGCACCCAGGAGTACGAGCTGCACCGCAGCCCCTTCATGGACCGCTTCACCAAGGCGTACGGCCACGAGGCGGCGGCGGAGATCCGCAGCCACCTGGTCTGAGCCGGACCCTCAGACGCGGCGCCGCACGACATACGCGGCGCCGCGCTCCGCGGGCTCCTCGCCCGCGTACTCCTGGCCGCGCATCCGGCACCACGCCGGGATGTCCCCCCGCGCCGCCTCGTCGTCGGACAGCACCGTCACCGTGCCGCCGACCGGGACCCGGTCGATCACCTTCGCCAGTTCGATCACCGGGACCGGGCAGCGCCGCCCGAGCGCGTCGACCACGAGGCCGCCTTCCGGGGCCTGTCGGTCCGGGCCGCCGCCCGGCGCCCGGAGCCGCTCGCGCACCGAGGCCACCGCCCGGGGCAGCACCTCCAGGAAGCGGTCCACGTCCGACTCCGGCGTCCCGTGCGGCAGGGAGATCCGCACATTGCCCTCGGACAGCACGCCCATTGCCCTGAGGACATGGCTCGGCGTCAGCGTGCTGGACGTACAGGACGATCCGGACGAAACGGAGAAGCCGGCCTCGTCGAGGGCGTGCAGCAACGCCTCCCCGTCGACGTACAGACAGGAGAAGGTGACCAGATGCGGCAGCCGCCGCACCGGATCGCCGACCACCTCCGTGTCCGGGACCAACCGCGGCACCTCACGGCGCACCCGGTCCACCAGCCCCCGCAGCCGCTCCGCCTCAAGGGCCGCACCGGCCCGCAGCGCCCGGAGCGAGGCCGCGGCCGCGACCACCCCCGGGAGGTTCCCGAAACCGGGGGAGCGGCCGGACTCCCGCTCGTCCAGCGGCCCCGGGGGAGCGAACCGCGTGCCCTTGCGGACCACCAGCAGCCCCACCCCCGGCGGTCCGCCCCACTTGTGCGCACTGGCCGCCAGCAGCGACCAGTCACCCGGCACCGGCCCCCACGGCAGCGACTGCGCCGCGTCCACCAGCAGTGGCACCCCCGCCTCCCGGCACAGCCCGGCCACCTCCTCGACCGGCTGCACGGTGCCCACCTCGTGGTTGGCGGACTGGAGGCACACCAGCGCGGTGTCCGGCGCCAGCGCCGCGGCCACCGCACCGGGGTCCACCCGGCCCGCCCGGTCCACCGCGATCCCCGCGGACGTGCCGCCGTCCGCCGTATGGGTCTTCGCCGCGTGCAGGACGGACGAGTGCTCGACCGCCGAATGCAGCAGCACCCGGCCGGCCCGCCGCCGTCCCGCCAGCGCGCCCAGCACCCCGGAGTGCACCGCATGCGTCCCCGATGGGGTGAAAACCAGCTCGTCGGGCCGGCAGCCGACCGCCTCCGCCGCGGCCTCCCGCGCGGCGTCCAGGAGCAGGCGGGCACGCCGCCCCTCGCGGTGGAGACGGGCGGGGTCGGCCCAGCCCTCGTCGAGCGAGGCGAGCAGCGCCTCGCGGGCGACCGGGTGCAGGGGGAGGGAGGACGCGGCGTCGAAGTAGGGCACGCACGAGACGGTAGAGGACTCCCGCGCTTCCCGGGGAGGGCCGACCGGGCCGCGCCGGATGCGGGACCGGCCGTCCGGCGGGCCCGCGCCCGGCCCCGTGCGGGGCGTCAGAACCCCGGCGGAACGGGGCGATCCGGGTCCGGGGGGCCGCCCGGTGACCGGCCCGTTCCACCCCTTCGGGGAGTGACGCGCCGCGTTGGGCACCCTCCCCGCGCGACCCCAAATAGCGTCCAGTAGGGTTTGGTCCGCATAAACATCCAAACCCCTGCCCGTGCAAGGGCCGGCGACCGACCAGCGAGACGGCCGCAGCCGGTCTCGCGGGCGAGACTCTCGGGAAGGCGCTACGTGAGTCCCAACGGCTCCGACCGCTCGTCGCGGCGCCCGATGCGGCGGAAGCTGCCGCAGGTGCTTGCTGCGGGCCTGGTCCTGGCGACCGCGACCGGTTGCACATACAAGGACTTTCCCCGCCTCGGCATGCCGACGCCCGTCACCGACGAGGCGCCGCGGATCCTCTCCCTTTGGCAGGGCTCCTGGGCCGCCGCCCTCGTAACGGGCGTGCTGGTCTGGGGACTGATCATCTGGAGTGTGATCTTCCACCGCCGCAAGCGGACCAAGGTGGAGGTCCCCGCGCAGACGCGGTACAACATGCCGATCGAGGCGTTGTACACCATCGTCCCGTTCATCATCATCGCGGTGCTCTTCTATTTCACCGCCCGCGACGAGAGTGAACTCCTCAAGACCTCGAAGAAGCCCGACCACGTGATCAACGTCGTCGGCTTCCAGTGGAGCTGGGCGTTCAACTACCTGGAGAACGTCGACGGCAACCCCTCGAACTCGAACATCGACTCCGAGGCCCTCTCCGCGATCCCGGACCGGATGAAGAAGGCCGTTCCCGCGGGCGCCGAGGGCGTCTACGAGACCGGTACCCCCGGCGAGCGGACCCCCGGCAACCCCAGCCCCGGCCCCACGCTGTGGCTGCCGAAGGGTGAGACGGTCCAGTTCGTCCTGACCTCGCGTGACGTCATCCACTCCTTCTGGGTGGTGCCGTTCCTCATGAAGCAGGACGTCATCCCGGGCCACACCAACGTCTTCGAGGTGACCCCCAACAAGGAGGGCATCTTCATGGGTAAGTGCGCCGAGCTCTGCGGCGTCGACCACTCCCGGATGCTCTTCAACGTCAAGGTCGTTTCCCCCGAGGAATACCGGAAGCACCTGAAGGACTTGGCTGCCAAGGGCCAGACCGGCTACCTGCCGGCGGGCATCAAGCAGACGGATCACGCCAGGAACGCGGAGACCAAGAACAAGTGAGCATCCTCAATCAACCTCAGGGTGCCGCAGCCGCCGCAGCAGACTCGGTAGAGAACGAGCTGCCGGTGCGACCGAAGCGGCCCGGTAATTCCGTGGTCAAGTGGCTGACGACCACCGACCACAAGACCATCGGCACGATGTACCTGGTCACGTCGTTCGTCTTCTTCTGCATCGGCGGCCTGATGGCGCTCCTCATGCGCGCCGAGCTGGCCCGTCCCGGCATGCAGATCATGTCGAACGAGCAGTTCAACCAGGCGTTCACGATGCACGGCACGATCATGCTGCTGATGTTCGCGACGCCGCTGTTCGCCGGCTTCGCGAACTGGATCATGCCGCTCCAGATCGGCGCGCCCGACGTGGCGTTCCCGCGGCTGAACATGTTCGCCTACTGGCTCTACCTGTTCGGCTCGATCATCGCGGTGGCGGGCTTCCTCACCCCGCAGGGTGCGGCCGACTTCGGTTGGTTCGCCTACGCGCCGCTGTCGGACGCGATCCACTCGCCGGGCATCGGCGGTGACATGTGGATCATGGGTCTGGCCTTCTCCGGCTTCGGCACCATCCTCGGTTCCGTCAACTTCATCACCACGATCATCTGCATGCGCGCCCCGGGCATGACGATGTTCCGCATGCCGATCTTCACCTGGAACGTGCTGCTGACCGGTCTTCTGGTCCTGCTCGCCTTCCCGGTGCTGGCGGCCGCGCTGTTCGCCCTGGAGGCGGACCGCAAGTTCGGCAGCCACGTCTTCGACGCGGCCAACGGCGGCGCCCTGCTGTGGCAGCACCTCTTCTGGTTCTTCGGCCACCCCGAGGTGTACATCATCGCCCTGCCGTTCTTCGGCATCATCTCCGAGGTCATCCCGGTCTTCTCCCGGAAGCCGATGTTCGGTTACATCGGCCTGATCGCCGCGACGATCTCCATCGCCGGCCTCTCGGTGACGGTGTGGGCGCACCACATGTACGTCACCGGCGGTGTACTGCTGCCGTTCTTCTCCTTCATGACGTTCCTCATCGCCGTCCCGACCGGCGTGAAGTTCTTCAACTGGATCGGCACGATGTGGAAGGGCTCGCTGTCCTTCGAGACCCCGATGCTCTGGGCCATCGGCTTCCTGATCACCTTCACCTTCGGTGGTCTGACCGGTGTCATCCTGGCGTCGCCCCCGATGGACTTCCACGTCTCCGACTCGTACTTCGTCGTGGCGCACTTCCACTACGTGATCTTCGGTACGGTCGTCTTCGCGATGTTCTCCGGCTTCCACTTCTGGTGGCCGAAGTTCACCGGCAAGATGCTCGACGAGCGCCTCGGCAAGATCACGTTCTGGACGCTGTTCGTCGGCTTCCACGGCACGTTCCTCGTCCAGCACTGGCTCGGTGCCGAGGGCATGCCCCGCCGCTACGCGGACTACCTCGCCGCCGACGGCTTCACGATGCTGAACACCGTCTCGACGATCGCCTCGTTCCTGCTGGGCCTGTCGATCCTTCCGTTCTTCTACAACATCTGGAAGACCGCGAAGTACGGCAAGAAGATCGAGGTCGACGACCCCTGGGGCTACGGCCGCTCCCTGGAGTGGGCCACGTCCTGCCCGCCGCCGCGGCACAACTTCCTCACCCTGCCGCGCATCCGCTCGGAATCCCCGGCGTTCGACCTGCACCACCCGGAGATCGCCGCGCTCGACGCCCTTGAGAACGGCCACGGCCCGGCGAACGACAAGGCCCTCGCCGGCGGCAAGGAGGCGGGCAAGTGAAGATCCAGGGCAAGATGTTCATTTGGCTCTCCGTCTTCATCCTCGTCATGGCGATCGTCTATGGCGTGTGGTCGAAGGAGCCGGTGGGCACCACCGCGCTGTTCCTGTCCTTCGGACTGTGCATCATGATCGGCTACTACCTGGCCTTCACGGCCCGGCGGGTCGACGCGGGCGCACAGGACAACGAGAACGCAGAGGTCGCCGACGACGCCGGTGAGCTGGGCTTCTTCAGCCCGCACAGCTGGCAGCCGCTCGCCCTCGCGGTCGGTGGCGCGCTCGCCTTCATGGGCGTCGTCTTCGGCTGGTGGCTGCTCTACTTCTCGGCGCCGGTCATCCTCTTCGGCCTCTTCGGATGGGTCTTCGAGTACTACCACGGCGAGAACCGCACGCAGTAACCACGGAGCACTCCGTACGGACGGGCCCGGACACCCCAACTGGTGTCCGGGCCCGACCCGTTTGCAGTCATCCAGCGCGCCGCTCCGGGCGTGTCTCCATATTTTTGGTACATGAGCCACAGCCCTCGAACCCGGACGGTGCTGAGCTGCGGCCTCCTGCTCGTGCCCCTCGCGGTGAGCGCCACCGCCTGCGGGGGCTCGTCGCCGGACCCGCTCTCCGCAAACCCCTACGACGCCGCCGACCAGATCAAGGCGAACATCCCGGACGGCAAGCGGAAGGCGGACCCCGACAAACCGCTGGAGGTCACCGTCACGGACGACGACGTACGGATGACCGACGTGACCGCCACCGACGCCTCCGGCCGCTTGCTGCGCGGCGAGCTGACCGCCGACGGCAGGCACTGGCGCACCACCGTCCCCCTGGCGGCCGGCACCCGCTACACGGTGCAGGTCAGCACCGAGGACGAGGACGGCGACCCCGGACGCAGGACCCTCCACGTCGACACCGCGGGCGGCGGCGACCGCCTCCAGGTCGTCTTCGGCCCCAAGAGCGGCGAGTACGGCGTGGGCCAGCCCGTCACCGCCGAGCTGAGCCGGAAAATAGACGACCCCGCGCAGCGCACCGTGGTCGAGAGCGCCCTCAAGGTGGACTCCAGCCCCCGCGTGGAGGGCTCCTGGTACTGGGTGGACGGCAAGACCCTGCACTTCCGCCCCAAGGACTACTGGCCCGCCCACGCGACCATCGCCGTCCACAGCAACCTCGAAGGGCTGAAGATCTCCAAGGACCTCTACGGAGGCCCCGCCAAGCCCGTCCGGCTCTCCACCGGCGACAAGATCGTGGCGGTCACCGACGCCGCCGCCCACCGGATGACGGTCTCCCGCAACGACGAGGAGATCAACACCATCCCCGTCACGATGGGGAAGCCCGGCTACGACACCCGCAACGGCATCAAGGTCATCCTCGGCAAGGAGAGCTTCGTCCGGATGACCAGCGGCAGCATCGGCATACCCGACGGCAGCTCAGAGTCGTACGACCTGCCGGTCTACTGGGCGACCCGTGTCACCCGCAGCGGTGAGTACCTGCACGCCGCGCCCTGGTCCGTGGGACTCCAGGGCAGGATCAACAACAGCCACGGCTGCACCGGCATGTCCACCCCCAACGCGCGGTGGTTCTTCAACAACGTCCGCGTCGGCGACATCGTCGAGGTGGTCAACAGCGGCGGCGCCATGATGACGCCGTTCGACAACGGCTTCGGCGACTGGAACATGCCCTGGCACAAGTGGCGCGAGGGCAGCGCGCTGAAGTCCTCCGGCACCACGGGCGCCGCCGCGCCGGACCACGAGGGCGACGGCGGCTCCCGCCTGCGCCCGGAGCTGTGAGCGGCCCCCGGCGCCGTCCCCGGGCCCCTCAGGCGTCCGCGAGCAGCCGGGTGCGCAGCAGCGACGCCAGGGAACCGGCGCACTCCACCGGGTCCAGCGGATGGGTCACCACCGCGTCCGCCCGGCTCCAGGTGGCCAGCCAGGCGTCCTGCGGGCGGCCGATCAGCAGCAGCACCGGCGGGCACCGGTAGATCTCGTCCTTGATCTGGCGGCAGACGCCCATCCCGCCGGCCGGCGCCGTCTCGCCGTCCAGGACGCAGGCGTCGACGCCGCCCTGGTCCAGGGCCTCCAGCACGGCCGGCACGGTGGCGCACTCCAGGATCTCGACCTGCGGGACGTCGGCGGCGGGGCGCCGGCCGACCGCCAGCCGCACCTGTTCGCGGGTGCGGGCGTTGTCGCTGTAGACCAGCACCGTGGCAGTCGCCTGCATCGTTCCTCCACACTTCGTAGCGGCAGGGCTTCGGGTGGGGCCGTGGCACGGCGTTCCCACCGCGGGTAGCGCTCGGATGCTACTCCCGGGGCGGGTGCGCGGAGGAGGGGCGGGACCGGACCAAGATCTGTCCGACGGCGTGTCAGCGGGGGCCCCAAGGGCCCTTGCGGCACGGCCGCCGACGGCGCCTCCCCCCTTCGGGGGACCGCCCGAACGGCTCGGGGGGAGCAGGGCACACGCCCTTGACACACCGAACGGGACCCCCGGAGTGAGGGCGGGATAAGCGACCGACATAATGTCGGTCGTGGCGACAGCAACGACAGTAGAAACCGGGCACGCGCACCCGTCGGTCAATCGACCGAATCTCACCAGCGTCGGAACCATCATCTGGCTGAGTTCCGAGCTGATGTTCTTCGCGGCCCTCTTCGCGATGTACTTCACCCTTCGATCGGTGACCGGTGCCGAGTATTGGAAGGAAGCCTCCGATGCGCTGAACCTCCCGTTCTCCGCGACGAACACCACGATCCTGGTGCTCAGCTCGCTGACCTGCCAGCTCGGCGTGTTCGCGGCCGAGCGCGGCGACGTCAAGAAGCTGCGTTCCTGGTTCGTGATCACGTTCATCATGGGCGCGATCTTCATCGGTGGACAGATCTTCGAGTACACCGAGCTGGTCAAGGAGGAGGGTCTCTCGCTCTCCTCCGGTCCGTACGGATCGGTGTTCTACCTGACCACCGGCTTCCACGGCCTGCACGTGACGGGCGGCCTGATCGCCTTCCTCATGGTCCTGGGCAGGACGTACGCGGCCAAGAGGTTCACCCACGAACAGGCCACCGCTGCCATCGTCGTGTCCTACTACTGGCACTTCGTCGATGTCGTCTGGATCGGCCTCTTCGCCACGATCTATCTGATCCGGTGACGGTCGTACCGACCCGCACCGCAGACATCAGACAGACATAGCCAAAGCATCGACGCAGAAGATCCTGACACCGGGGTAATCCGTGAAAAAGCTCTCCGCACGACGGCGCCATCCGCTGGCGGCGCTCGTCGTCCTACTCTTCGCGCTGGCGGTCACTGGGGGGCTGTACGCCGCGTTCGCGCCGGCGGACAAGGCTCAGGCCGATGACACCGCCCAGTCTCTTGCCATCAAGGAGGGCAAGAAGCTCTACGCCGTCGGTTGTGCAAGCTGCCACGGCACCGGCGGTCAGGGCACCTCCGACGGCCCGAGCCTGGTCGGCGTGGGCGCCGCCGCCGTCGACTTCCAGGTCGGCACCGGCCGGATGCCGGCGCAGCAGCCCGGCGCCCAGGTGCCGCGGAAGAAGAACATCTACAGCCAGACCGAGATCAACCAGCTCGCGGCGTACGTCGCGTCCCTGGGTGCGGGCCCGGCCGTTCCGACGAAGGACCAGTTCAGCCCCGACGGTGCCGACATCGGCAAGGGTGGCGAGCTGTTCCGTACCAACTGCGCGCAGTGCCACAACTTCGTCGGCAAGGGCGGTGCCCTGAGCAACGGCAAGTTCGCACCGCAGCTCGACGGCGTGGACCCGAAGCACATCTACGAGGCCATGCAGACCGGCCCGCAGAACATGCCGTCCTTCGGTGACGGCAGCCTCTCTCCGGAGAACAAGAAGGACATCGTCGCGTACCTGGGCGCCGTCAACGGCGACAAGACCCCGAGCCCCGGCGGCCTCGACCTCGGCGGACTCGGTCCGGTCACCGAGGGCCTCTTCGGCTACATCTTCGGCCTGGGCGCGCTGATCGTGGTCGCCATCTGGGTCGCAGCCCGGACTACGAAGGCCAAGAAGTCATGAGTGAGACTGGACGACACGCAGACGTGCCAGAAGAAAAGCTTCCCGATGAGCGCCACGGCGTTCACGGCGACGAGGTGGCGAAGGCCGACAACCCCTTCGCCGACCCGGGGCTGCCGCCCCACGAGCACCGCATCCAGGACATCGACGAGAAGGCCGCCCGGCGCTCCGAGCGCGTCGTGGCCTACCTCTTCCTCCTGTCGATGCTGGCGACGGTGGCGTTCATCGCCTCGTATGTGATCTTCCCGGTCGACAAGATCGTTTACATCTGGCCGCTCGGGCACATCAGCGCGCTGAACTTCTCCCTCGGCCTGACGCTGGGCATCGCCCTCTTCGCCATCGGTGCCGGCGCGGTCCACTGGGCCCGCACGCTGATGTCGGACGAGGAGCACGCCGACGACCGTCACCCGATCGAGGCCCCGCCCGAGGTCAAGGCCAAGGTCCTGGCGGACTTCAAGCAGGGCGCCAAGGAGTCCGGCTTCGGCCGCCGCAAGCTGATCCGCAACACGATGTTCGGCGCGCTGGCCCTGGTGCCGCTCTCCGGCGTCGTCCTGCTGCGTGACCTCGGGCCGCTGCCCGAGAAGAAGCTGCGCGGCACCGGCTGGAAGAAGGGCGTGCGCCTGGTCAACCAGGCCACCAGCCAGCCGCTGCGTCCCGAGGACATCGCGGTGGGCTCCCTGACGTTCGCCATGCCCGAGGGCCTGGACGAGCACTCCGAGGAGTTCAACACCAGGATCGCCAAGGACGCCCTGATGCTGGTGCGCATCGAGCCGCGCAACATCAAGGACAAGCAGGAACTGGCCTGGTCGCACGAGGGCATCGTGGCGTACTCGAAGATCTGCACCCACGTGGGTTGCCCGATCAGCCTGTACGAGCAGCAGACGCACCACGTCCTGTGCCCCTGCCACCAGTCCACCTTCGACCTCTCCGACGGTGGCCGCGTGATCTTCGGTCCGGCCGGACACGCCCTGCCGCAGCTGCACATCACGGTGAAGGACGGCTACCTCGAAGCCGTCAGCGACTTCGCGGAGCCCGTCGGCCCGAGCTTCTGGGAGCGCGGATGAGTAACGAATCGACCGCGACCGCGACGCGTCGCGGCCAGGCACCGCGCGGCGAACGGATCGCCGACTGGGCGGACGGCCGGCTGGGCATCTACAGCCTCGCCAAGGCCAACATGCGCAAGATCTTCCCGGACCACTGGTCCTTCATGCTGGGTGAGGTCGCGCTCTACAGCTTCATCATCATCATCCTGACCGGTGTCTACCTGACGCTGTTCTTCCACCCGAGCATGGCCGAGGTGACCTACCACGGGTCCTACGTGCCGATGCACGGGGTCAGGATGACCCAGGCGTTCGAGTCGACGCTGCACATCAGCTTCGACATCCGCGGTGGTCTGCTGATCCGGCAGATCCACCACTGGGCGGCGCTGATCTTCCTGGCCGCGATGATGGTCCACATGATGCGGGTGTTCTTCACCGGAGCGTTCCGCAAGCCGCGCGAGGTCAACTGGCTGTTCGGCTTCCTGCTGCTGTTCCTGGGCATGTTCACCGGCTTCACCGGCTACTCGCTCCCCGACGACCTGCTCTCCGGCACCGGTGTGCGGTTCCTTGAGGGGGCGGTCCTGTCGGTGCCGCTGATCGGTACCTACCTGCAGATGTTCATCTTCGGCGGCGAGTTCCCGGGGCACGACATCATCCCGCGGTTCTTCACCGTCCACGTGCTGCTGCTGCCGGGCATCATGCTCGGCCTGCTGGTGGCGCACCTGATCCTGGTCTTCTACCACAAGCACACGCAGTTCCCGGGTGCCGGCAAGACCAACAACAACGTCGTCGGCATGCCGCTGCTGCCGGTGTACATGGCCAAGGCCGGAGGCTTCTTCTTCCTGGTCTTCGGTGTCATCTCGGTCATCGCGGCCCTGGTGAGCATCAACCCGGTGTGGGCGATCGGCCCCTACCGGCCGGACCAGGTGTCCACGGGCGCCCAGCCCGACTGGTACATGGGCTTCGCCGAGGGTCTGGTCCGCGCCATGCCGGGCTGGGAGTGGGACTTCTGGGGTCACACCCTGAACTTCGGGGTGTTCGTCCCGATCGTCCTCTTCCCGCTGGTCCTGTTCGCCATCGCGGTCTACCCGTTCGTCGAGGGCTGGGTGCGCGGTGACAAGCGCGAGCACCACATCCTGGACCGCCCGCGCAACGCCCCGACCCGCACCGCCTTCGGTGTGGCCTGGCTGGTCGCGTACTTCGTGATGCTGATCGGCGGCGGCAACGACCTGTGGGCGACGCACTTCCACCTGTCGATCAACGCCATCACCTGGTTCGTCCGGATCGCGTTCTTCGCCGGCCCGGTGATCGCCTTCATCGTCACCAAGCGCATCTGCCTGGGTCTCCAGCGCCGCGACCGGGACAAGGTCCTGCACGGCCGCGAGTCCGGCATCATCAAGCGCCTGCCGCACGGTGAGTTCATCGAGGTCCACGAGCCGCTCAGCCAGGAGCAGCTGCACACGCTGACCCAGCACGAGCAGCCCGCGCCCCTGGAGCTCGGCCCGGAGGTCGACGAGAACGGCGTCAAGCGCAAGATCAAGCGCTCGGAGAAGCTGCGTGCCAAGCTCTCGCAGAGCCTCTACGGCGAGAACAACGTCATTCCGAAGCCCACGGCGGAGGAGTACAAGGAGATCACCAGCGGCCACGGCCACCACTGATCCGCAGCACGCCGTGTAAGACACGGCGGTAGGCAACGCCACCCGAGGGCCCTGTCCGGCGACCGGACAGGGCCCTTCGGCATGCCCGCGGGTCGATAGGGTTTGAGTGCACACACGAAGACGACCAGGAGCGTGGACCATGAACGTGGTGACCCCGGAAGGCGGCGGCAGCGTGGCGGCCCGCACCTGGCCGGACATCCTGAACACCCTGCTCACGGGCCAGGACCTCACCGCCGACGACACCGCCTGGGCGATGGACCGGATCATGCGCGGCGAGGCCACCGACGTGCAGATCGCCGGTTTCGCGGTGGCGCTGCGCGCCAAGGGCGAGAGCGTCGCGGAGATCTCCGGCATGGTCCGGGCGATGTACGCGCACGCCCGGCTGATCGACGTACCGGGCCCCAGCGTCGACATCGTCGGCACCGGCGGCGACGGCGCCCGCACCGTCAACATCTCCACGATGTCCTCGATCGTGGTGGCAGGCACCGGCGCCAAGGTCGTCAAGCACGGCAACCGCGCCGCGTCCTCCGCCAGCGGCGCCTCCGACGTGCTGGAGAAGCTGGGCGTCAACCTCGACCTGCCGCCGCGCCGGGTCGCCGAGATGGCGCAGGAGGCCGGGATCACCTTCTGCTTCGCGGTGAAGTTCCACCCCTCGCTGCGGCACGTCGCCACCGCCCGCAGCGAGCTGGGCGTCCGTACCCCGTTCAATGTGCTCGGCCCGCTCACCAACCCGGCGCGGGTCGGCGCCCAGGCGACCGGTGTCGCCGACGCCCGGATGGCGCCGATCCTGGCCGGGGTGCTGGCCGAGCGCGGGACGTCCGCGCTGGTCTTCCGCGGGGACGACGGGCTGGACGAGCTGACGACGACGGCGACGTCGCGGGTGTGGATCGTGCGGGACGGCACGGTCCGCGCCGAGGCGTTCGACCCGCGGGACGTCGGCATCGCGCTGGTGCCGGTCGAGGCGCTGCGCGGCGCGGACGCGTCGTACAACGCCGATGTGGCGCGGCGGCTGCTGGACGGGGAGCGGGGCCCGGTGCGCGAGGCGGTGCTGCTGAACTCCGCGGCGGCGCTGGTCGCCCTCGACCCGGTGGACGCGCCGCTGACCGAGCAGATCCGGGCCGGCATGGAGCGGGCCGCCGAGTCCATCGACTCCGGTGCCGCGCGCCGGGTGCTGGAGCGCTGGGTGGCGGCCAGCAACGCCTGAGCGCCGCACGCGCCAGGGCGGGGCCCGGTCCGGTTGATCTCATCAGCCGGACCGGGCCTTGCGCCGTCAGGGGCGTATGGCATGATGCTCGGCAGGTCACGAGTGACAGCGACACAGGCCCCGGCCCGCTGTCCGGCAACCCTCCTTCCGTGGCGGGGTGCCCCGGGTGATGACCGGGCCGCAGGCAGCGAGGTCTGCGGCAAGCGCGGATCCCTCGCCAGGGATCCTGGTCCTTGAGGGAGTTCTTCCGTGACGCAGCGAATGCGATAGGGCCGTACGGCCCCTTCCCCGGTTCTCCGGTCTTTTTCCACCTCTTTCTTCTGCCTTTTCCGCCGCGGGATCGCGCGCCCTTTTCCGGTGCCCCGCGCGGGGAATTCGCCTGCCTCTCACGGGAGTTCGCCATGCCTGTTTCCGCCGTTGCCGCCGACCGCTCCGTGTGCGCGCCGCTGCCCGTCCTGGGACGCGATGTCCTGGTCCCGCTGGTGACCGGCGGCGAGATCGGCTACGCGGCGCTCGACCACGCCGCCAGCGCCCCCGCGCTCCAGCGGGTCTGGGACGACGTGGCGGCCTACGCGCCGTACTACGGCAGTGTGCACCGCGGCGCCGGGCACCTCTCGCAGCTGTCCACCGACCTGTTCGAGAACAGCCGCCGCACCGTCGCGGAGTTCCTCGGCTGCCGCCCCGGCGACCAGGTGGTCTTCACCCGCTCCACCACCGACTCGCTCAACCTGCTGGCCGCCGTGCTGCCGCCGCGCACCCGGGTGTTCGTCTTCGAGACCGAGCACCACGCCTCGCTGCTGCCGTGGGAGCGGCGCGCCGACACCGAGGTGACCTACCTCGACGCGCCCCGTACGCCCCAGGAGGCGGTGGACACCCTGGAGAAGGCGCTCGCCGGGCGCGAGCCCTACGGCCCCGCCCTGGTCTGTGTGACCGGCGCGTCGAACGTGACCGGTGAGCTGTGGCCGGTGCGGGAACTGGCCGCCGCCGCGCACGCCCACGGCGCGCGGATCGTGGTGGACGCCGCCCAGTTGGCCCCGCACCACCCCGTCGACCTCACCGCACTGGACGCCGACTGGGTGGCCTTCTCCGGCCACAAGCTGTACGCGCCGTTCGGCTCCGGGGTGCTGGCCGGCCGCCCGGACTGGCTCCGGGACGCCGCACCGTACCTGGCCGGCGGCGGCGCCAGCCGGACCGTCGCGCGCCGCGCCGACGGCGGGGTGGACGTCGCCTGGCACACCACCGAGGCCCGGCACGAGGCCGGTTCGCCCAATGTCATCGGCGCCCACGCCATCGCCTCGGCCTGCCGGGCACTGACCGAGGCGGGCTTCGACACCCTCGTAGCCCGCGAGCGGGAACTGATCGCGCGGGTGCGCCAGGGGCTGGCCGAGGTGCCCGAGGTGCGGGTGCTGTCCCTCTTCGGCGACGACGCGCCGCGGGTGGGGGTGCTCTCGTTCGTCGTCGAGGGCTGGAACAGCTCGCACTTCGCGGCCGCGCTGTCGGCGGAGTACGGCATCGGCGTCCGCGACGGCCTGTTCTGCGCGCACCCGCTGGTGCGCACCCTGCTGGGCGGCGGCTCCCAGGAGCCGGGGGAGTGCGGCGCGCCGGACGCCGCCCCCGGCGAGCGGTCGCTGAACGCCGTCCGGGTCAGCTTCGGCGCCGGGACGCCCGACGAGCACATCGAGCGGTTCCTGCGGGCGGTGCGGGAACTCGTCACGGACGGCGCGCGGTGGAACTACCGGACCGAGAACGGGCGTTGCGTCCCCGACACCGCGGCGTGACGGACGGGCGGCGGGGACGGACGGCCGTCCCCGCCCCCGGTCTCAGGCGTCCAACCCGATGGCGAACGCCGCCTCCAGGTCGTGCTGGGAGTAGGTGCGGAAGGCGATGTGCGTCTCGGTGGACGCGACACCGGGGATCTTGCTGATCCGGCCGGGGATGACATCGGCGAGGTCGTCGTGGCGGGCGACCCGCACCATCGCGATGAGGTCGTAGGCGCCGGTGACCGAGTAGACCTCGCTGACGCCCTCCAGCGCGGCGATCTGCTCGGCGATCTCCGGGATCTGGTCCACGCTGGTCTTGATGAGCACGATCGACGTGATCACTGCTGGCTCTCTTCCTCGGTCGCCTGTTCGTCCCCCCTGGTGGGCTCCACACTATCGCTCCGGTGGCGCAGCCAGGCGTACAGGAAGCCGAGGGTGAAGCCCACGACATGGGCGAGGTAGGCCACCCCGGGGCCGCTGGGGTCGCGCCGCGCCGCCAGCCACTGGAGCGCGAACCAGAACAGCAGCACCGCCCAGGCGGGGAAGCGCAGCGGCAGGAAGAAGAGGAACGGGAAGACGCTGGTCACCCGGGCCCGGGGGAAGAGGTAGAGGAACGCGCCCAGCACCGCGGAGACCGCCCCGGAGGCGCCCACCAGTGTTTCGCCGGAGCCGGCGTGCGCCGCGGCGTAACCCAGCAGTGCGAGATAGCCGGTGGCCAGGTAGAACACGGTGAACGACAGCCGCCCCATGCGTGCCTCGGCCATCCCGCCGAAGACATGGAGGAAGAGCATGTTGCCGAGCAGGTGCAGCCAGCTGCCGTGCACGAACAGCGCGGTCAGCGGGGTGAGCAGGGCGGCGGCCGACCCGCCCCACAGGTCGCGCGGGATCACGCCCCACCGCTCGAAGTAGGCGCTCTGGGCCGCCAGCAGCGCCTCCCCCGTCCCGTGCACCGGCAGACCGGAGGCCGGGCCGAGGACGAAGAGGAGGCAGCACAGGGCGATCAGGGCGTTCGTCACCCCGCAGAACACCGCGGCCACCGCCCGCAGCGGGCGGCGGGCGCGGCTGGGGGCCGCCGGGTCGGAGCGGCGGGGGAAGGGCGTGGGCGCCGGCATGAAGTGATCATGGCGTAATGGGGGCAATCGGGACAGAGTGCCTCGCCGTGGCCCGCCTGCCGGGCGCGCCCGCGCCGCCCGCTGTCAGGTCGTAGGGTTACAGGCAGTACGTTGCGTACTTCCGCAGTCCGACGAAGCACCGCGAGAAACCGCACGTCCCCGCAGAGATCACGCAGACGAAAGAGGACCACACGATGGCTGTTCCCCTGCCGACGAGCGAGACGCGGTGGCGCTGCACGCTGTGTGGCAATCTCACCCGGTTCGACGTCACCCGGACGTCCAAGGTCGTGGAGTACGTGCACCTCGACCTGGCCGGGGAACCGAAGGTCGAGGAGCGCGAGGTCCTCGACGAGAGCGTCGAGTCCGTGCGCTGCCGCTGGTGCAACGCGGTCGACCAGGTCGAACTGGTGGACCGGCCGGACGCCGACGCCTGAGATCGGAGCGAGTCGACCGTGGTGGAAGGTCCTGGAGCGAAGCCGGGGACGGAGCGTGGCGACGCCCCCGGCCGGACGGCCGGCGACATGCTCGACCGTCCGCTGCCCGAGGGCGTACGGCGCCGTGTCGTGGCGCTCACCGCGGAGGCCTTCGGCGGCCTGACCGTGCCGGAACTGCCGCCCCCGCTGCGGCAGTACGCCCGGTTCACGCCCAACCGCCGGGCCAAGTTCGCCGGGAACGCGATGGCCGCGGCGCTGGAGAGCGACGCGGTCTTCCGGCAGCGGATCGCCGCCCGCGTCCGCGAGACCCAGCCGGAGCTGACCGAGGCCCTGGAGAAGGGCGCCCCGCCGGCCGCCGCCGACCCCCTCGACGTCGCCGCGGCGGCGTACGTCCTGCGCCCCGACGGCTGGGGCGAGGTCGTCGCCGCGGCCGGTGAGGAGGCGCAGCGCGCCCACGCCGAGCGGGTCGGCGAGGAGGTCGAACGGGAGCTGGCCCGGTTGCGGGAGGAACTGGTCCAGACGCGGACGCAGGCCCGCGCCGAGGCCGACCGGGTGCGCGCCGACCTGGAGGCGCTGCGCAAGGAGAACGAGTCGCTGCACCGGAAGTTGCGCAGCGCGCAGAGCGATGTGCGGCGCGGCGCCGCGGCGGCCCGCAAGTCCGAGGCCGCGCTGGAGTCCGAGCGCTCCCGCGCGGCGGCCGAGAAGACCGCGGCGGACAGCGAGGTGCGCCGCCTCAAGGCGCGGGTCGCGGAGGCCGAGGCCGCCCTGGAGGCCAGCCGCAGGTCCGCGCGCGAGGGCCGCAGCGTCGAGGACATGCGGGTACGCCTGCTGCTGGACACCGTCCTGGGCGCGGCGCAGGGCCTGCGCCGGGAACTGGCGCTGCCGCCGGCCGGCGCCCGCCCCGCCGACACCGTCGAGGCGGTGACGCCCGGCCGGATGACGCCCAAGGACATCGCCACCCGCGCCCTGTCGGAGACCGACCCGGCGCTGCTGGACCAGCTGCTCGCACTGCCGCAGGCGCATCTGGTGGTCGACGGCTACAACGTCACCAAGACCGGCTATCCGACGATGCCGCTGGACAAGCAGCGGCTGCGGCTGCTGGGCGGCCTCGCCGTGCTCGCCGCCCAGACGGGCGCCGAGATGACCTGCGTCTTCGACGGTGCGGAGCTGGCCGCCCCGGTGCTGCTCGCGCCGCCGCGCGGGGTGCGGGTGCTGTTCAGCAAGCCGGGGGTGACCGCCGACGAGTTGATCCGCCAGCTGGTGCGGGCCGAGCCGCCGGGCCGTCCGGTGGTGGTGGTCTCCACCGACCGCGAGGTGGCCGACGGCGTCGCCAGGGCCGGGGCGCGGCCGGTGGCATCGGCGCTGCTGCTCAAGCGACTTGCCCGTACCTGACGGCGCGTCGGGCGGGACGGGTGTTCGTACCGGAGCGTCAGAGCCCCGTCACTGCCCGTGTGATGTTGGTAAAGGATGGGGCGGCCGGTGAGATTTTTGCCGCGAGGATTTGAAGGGATCACAACCCGGTCACTAATGTCGGGCCTCGAACCTTCATGCAGATGATCATCCAGCCGGGATGAACAGTGAAGGAACCGCCGAATCCGCTGTGTTCAGGCGGAGCCGGGGCAACCAGCACCCCCCACTTCCCGGTAGGCGGCCGGAGGAAGAAGGAGCTCGCCCCCGTGGCGTCCCACCGTCGACCCAAGCAGCCGAGCCGCACCCGAGTGACCGTGCTCACGGCGACCGCCGCCGCGGCCGTCGCCCTCTCGTCCCAGGCCGCGCAAGCCGACCCGAAGCCGTCCAAGCAGGATGTCAAGGCCGAGGTCGACAAGCTCTACGAGCAGGCCGAGGTGGCCACCGAGAAGTACAACGGCGTCAAGGAGGACCAGGACAAGCTCCAGAAGGAGGTCTCCGCCCTCCAGGACAAGGTCGCCCGCGGCCAGGAGGAGCTGAACCAGCTCCGCAAGGGCCTGGGCGCCGTCGCCTCCAGCCAGTACCGCAACGGCGGCATCGACCCCGCCGTCCAGCTGTTCCTCTCCGGCGACCCCGACACCTACCTCGAAAAGGCCGCCACCCTCGACCAGCTGACGGGCAAGCAGGCCGAACAGCTCAAGACCATCGCCGACAAGCAGCGCCGCCTCGCCCAGGAGCGCACCGAGGCCGCGGGCAAGATCCAGGACCTGACGTCCACCCGCAAGGCGCTCGGCGAGAAGAAGGACGAGATCCAGGGCAAGCTCCGCAAGGCCCAGGAACTGCTCAACAGCCTCTCGGCCAAGGAGCGCGAGGAGATCCAGCAGAAGGAGGAGCGCGCCAACCGCAGCAACGAGCGCGCCGACCTCGGCAACGACGCCCCCGAGTCGGGCCGCGCCGGCGGTGCCCTCGGCGCCGCCCAGTCGAAGATCGGCTCGCCGTACGTCTGGGGCGCCATGGGGCCCTCGTCCTTCGACTGCTCGGGCCTGACGTTCTGGGCGTACAAGCAGGCCGGCCAGACGCTGCCGCGCAAGTCCGAGGACCAGGCCAACGCCGGCACCCGGATCGGTCTCGGCCAGCTCAAGCCCGGCGACCTCGTGCTGTTCTACAGCGATCTGCACCACGTCGGCCTCTACGCGGGCAACGGCCAGGTGCTGCACGCCCCGAAGCCGGGCGCCGCGGTCCGCTACGAGCCGATCGGCAACATGCCGTTCCAGTTCGGCGTCCGCGTCTGACCCCTACGGTCCGTGTCGACGGCACGACCGGAACCGTCGCCCGAACGGGCGAATTGCGGCGCGGACCGCTGACTTCCCGCCCCGCCGGTGACCTGCGCAGTCACCGGCGGGGCGGCTTTTTGCGTACCTTTGCCGGTCGTTGGCCGTAGCGTGGTCGCGCGGTTACTGTCTGCCGTCGCAGCCGCCGGTCACCGTCCGCCCGCCCGGGCGGCAGGGGCTGCACAGGGAAGGGAGTTGCGGCCCACGTGGTGTCCCCTCGCCGTACCGCGCAGCCTGGCCCGGTCACCCGCACCGGCACCGCCGTCCTGTACG
>NZ_JCANQV010000100.1:0-20048 GCF_059553635.1 Candidatus Streptomyces philanthi | reverse complement strand
GAGGAGGGGCGCCCCGCCCGCGTCCGCCGCCGGGGATCAGACGCGCTGCCAGAGCGCCGGGGCCGACGGCGGCTCCCAGCCGGCGTGCGCCGTGTGCGCCTGGACGCACCGGTAGGTGACACCGCCGTAGGTGACCTGGTCACCCTGCCGGTAGGCGGTGCCCGCCGCCCAGGTGCCGCCGGGGTCGGTGGGCTGCCCGCCGATGTCGAGGACGAAGTCGAACGTCGCCTCCTGGCCGGGGCCCGCCTGGCGGACGTTCATCAGCAGCGCCGGGTCGAAGATCGGGTCGGTCTGGTTGCGCGGTTCGCCGGGGAAGTACAGCTGGGTGGTGAGGATGCGCTCGTTCGGGGCCTGCACCTTGACGTGGAGGTGCCGGGTACGTCCCGGGTACAGGCCCGGCACGATCGTCTCCAGGGTGAACGCGCCGCGTTCGTCGGTGTACTGGTGCCCGCGCAGCCGGAACCCGGTGTTGTCGTACGCGCCGTCCGTGTCCGCCTGCCAGAAGTCGAGCAGCGCGTGGGCGACGGGACGGCAGGTCCGCCCGAAGACGAAGCCGCTGACGGTCAGCGCGGTGCCCGGCAGGCCCGGCTCCAGCAGCGAGGTCCGCTCGGGGGAGTCCGGCTTGAAGTACGGGCCCTCGATCTGCGGCGGTGTCGGGTCGTCGCCGTCGTCGCAGAACGGGGTGGGCGTCAGCGGCTCGCGCGCCGCCCCGGCGTCGCGCGCCAGGGCGACACCGCCGAGCAGCATCGGCAGCGGCACCGCCGCCACCGCGGCCTGGAGCAGCCGCTTGCGGCTGATGCCCGCGGGCCGTCCGCCCTGCTGTGGAACACGTGCGTCCTCCATCGGGGGTCCTCCTCGGGAGTCGTGTACGTCCCCGGGACGACGCTAGGCGGACGGGCCGGGCGGATCGATGGACTCGCTGCGGTGAACGTGGTGAATCCCCTGTGTCCCGCGGCGGAACTCCCCGGGGCTGACCCCGGTCTCCCGGCGGAAGAACCGGCAGAAATAGGCCGGGTCGGCGAACCCCGCGTACCGCGCCACCTGACGTACGGTCAGTTCCGTGCTGGCGAGGAGGCGTTTGGCCTCCAGTGTCCGGGCCTCGCGGATCAGCCGGCCCGGCGTACGGCCGGTGCTCTGCTTCACCGCGTCGCTGAGATGGCCGACGGTGACGCCGAGCCGGGCGGCGTGCGCGCTCACCGACCGCTCGGTACCACCGGGCGCGGCCAGCAGCCGGGCGAACTCCCGCGCCACGACGTGCGCCCGGCTCTCTCCCGCCTCCCGGCGCCGCCCGCCGGCGAGCCGCGCCGCCCGGGTGAGCAGGACGTGCAACTGCGCCTGGAGCACCGAGACGAACCCCTCGGCCCGCTGGTCGAACTCCTGCCGCATCTCCTCCACCAGCGCCAGCAGCCGCGCCGCCTGCGCGCCGTCCGGGCGCAGCCCGGGGTGCTCGTCGAGCCGGCGCAGCAGCTGCCGGTCCCCGGGGTGCGCGAGCAGGAAGTCGTCGGTGAACAGCACGACATGGCCGCACAGTCCCGACGCCTCCCAGTGGTGCACCTGGCCCGGCGCGACGACGCACAGTTGCGGGGGCAGCAGCGGCAACCGGGCGAGATCGACGACATGGTGGCCGGTGCCGCCGGTGACGTAGACGATCTCGTGGAAGGTGTGGCGGTGCGGGAAGTCCGCCCGCGACAGCGGCCCGATGGTGTCGAAGGAGCCGATGGCGAACGGCAGGATGCCGGGCATGGGCACGTCCAGCCGGTGCAACGGCACGGGGCCGTCCGGCCCTGGTCGCGTCCGCTCCCGCCTCCCTCGCCCCATCCGCACAGCGTACGACGGCACGGCACACCCGTCCCGGCGTCAACCGGCCGCACCCGGATCAGGCCCCCGCGCCGTCGCGGCGGGTCCGCTCCGCGCAGTCGACGAGGACGGGCAGCGCCCGCTCCAGGGCACCGTCCCGGTCCGCGAACGGCAGCCGCAGATGGTGGCGGAAACCGTCCACGGCGGAGAACGCGGGCCCCGGGACGACCAGGACCCCCGCGCGGCGGGCGAGTTGGGCGGTGGCCTCGGCGTCCGCGCCCGGCATCTCCACCCACAGCGCCGACCCGCCCTCGGGCCGCTCCCAGCGCCACCCCGGCGCCCCGGCGGCGAGCAGCCGCCCCGTCTCCGCGAGACGGGCACGCAACCGGGAACGGCGCAGGGCACGGGCCTGGGGCAGCCGCCGCAGCAGCGCCACCGCCACCATCTGGTCCACCACCGGGCACGACAGGTCGACGGACCTCTTCAGATCGGCCAGACGCCGGACGACGGGCACGGACGCGCGGACCCAGCCCACCCGCAGCCCGCCCCAGAACAGCTTGGACAGCGTGCCGATGGTGGCGGTCGCGGCCGGGGGAAGCCGCGCCGCGAGGCAGCCGGGCGCCGCGTCGTCGCGCAGCGACAGTTCCGCGTAGGCGTTGTCCTCCACCGCGTACAGGCCCTGCCCGGCCAGCACCTCGGCCCAGGCACGCAGGGCCGGTCCGTCCATCCGGCGGCCGGTCGGATTGTGCAGGGCAGGCTGGAGGTAGACCAGCCGCGGGCGGATGTGGCCGGTCAGCCGCGTCAGCGCCGTGGCGCCCGCGTCCGGGGCGTCCGCGGGCAGCGGCACGAGCCGGGCACCGCGGGCCCGCAGCGCCTCCAGCGCGCCCCGGTACGTCGGGTCCTGCACGACGACGGTGTCGCCGGGCTCCACCAGCCCCTGGACGACCAGCCAGACGGCCTGCTGGGAACCGGCGGTGACCAGGATCTGCTCCGGTGACGTCGGCAGGCCGGCGGCCCGGTGGTACGCGGCGATCCCTTCCCGCAGCTCCGGCAGCCCGTACGGCAGGTACCCGTCGCCGTCCAGCGCGGCCGCGAGGTCACCGGCGGACAGGTCACCGACCGCCTCCGCGACCGCGGGCAGGCCGTCCAGCGCGCCGCTGGACAGATCGATGCCGCCGTCCCTGGTCCCGAAACTCGCCAGCCGTCCCTCGGTCACCGGCTCGCCCACCGCCCCCGACCCCCGCAGCCGTGACCCGCTGCCCTGCCGGCTCTCCAGCCACCCCGCCGCCTCCAGCAGCCCGTACGCCGCCGTCACCGTGCTGCGGCTGACGCCGAGCGCCGCCGCCAGGGCACGCTGCGAGGGCAGGACCGTCCCGGGCGCCACGTCACCGCGCTGCGCCAGCTCGCGCAGCGCGTCCGCCAGCAGCCGCGGCATCGCCTCCGTACCGCCCCGGGACCATCCGGTCAGCAGCCGCGACAGACGAGTGGGAGGAATCCGGTCCATACCCCCCATCATCGCCCGCCCGTGACCCGCGGGGGCGCGCAGGCCAATCGCCCCCAAGTGGTCTTTGCCGCTCTCCCGGGCCGGCCGCATGATCGGGAGCACCGTCCGTTCGAAGGAGCAGGGACATGGCGACCGTGGTGCTCGTCGGAACACTGGACACCAAGGGAGCGGAGTACGCGTGGCTCGCGACGCGTCTGCGCGACTCCGGGTGCGACGTCGTGATCGTCGACGCGGGGGTGATGCCGCCACCGGACGGCACCCCCGCCGCCGACGTGGACGCGGCCACCGTCGCGCGCCGCGCCGGGCACGACCTGGCGGCACTGCGCGCCCGGGGCGACCGGGGCGCCGCGGTGACGGCGATGGCCGAGGGCGCCGCACACGTCCTCGCCGACCTGTACCGGCGGGGGCGGCTGCACACGGTGCTCGCGGTGGCCGGAAGCGGCGGGTCCTTCATCGCCGCCCGCGCCATGCAGGCCCTGCCCGTCGGCGTGCCCAAGCTGCTGGTGTCCACCATGGCCGGCGGGGACGTCGCCCCGTACGTCGGGGCCAGCGACATCACCCTGACGTACAGCGTCGTCGACATCGCGGGCATCAACTCCGTCTCGTCCCGCATCCTCGGCAACGCCGCGGCCGCGGCCGCCGGCACGGCCGCCCACCACGAACGGAGCCTGGACCACCCGGAGCCGCCCGGACGCCCGCTGATCGGCGCCAGCATGTTCGGCGTCACCACCCCCGCCGTCGACGCGGCCCGGCAGCGCCTGGACGACCTCGGCTACGAGGTCCTCGTCTTCCACGCCACCGGGGCGGGCGGCCGGGCACTGGAGAAGCTCGCCGCCGGAGGCTTCCTCGCCGGGGTCCTGGACCTCACCACCACGGAACTCGCGGACGACCTGGTCGGCGGGGTGCTGAGCGCGGGCCCCGACCGGCTCACCGCCGCGGGCCGGGCCGGCGTCCCCCAGGTCGTCGCCCCGGGCGCACTCGACATGGTCAACTTCGGACCCCGGGACACCGTCCCGGAGCGCTTCGCCGACCGCCGCCTCCTCGTCCACAACCCCACCGTCACCCTGATGCGCACCACCCCCGGGGAGATGGCGGCCCTCGGCACCGAAATCGGCCGCAAACTCGCCGCGGCCACCGGCCCCGCCGCCGTCCTCTGGCCGCGCGGCGGCGTCTCCGCCGTCGACGCCCCGGGCGGCCCCTTCCACGACCCGGACGCCGACGCGGCCTGCCTCGCCGCCCTGCGCACGGCCCTCGACGGGAGCGGCGTCGCACTGGAGGAGTACGACGCCCACCTCAACGACCCGGCCTTCGCCACCGCCGCCGCCGACCGCCTCCACCAGCTGATCACCGCTCAGGACCGCGCCGCCGCGACCGCCTGAGCCCGCACCACCGAACAGGAGCCCCTCGTGAACCGCACAGAAGCCCTCGCCCGTCTCACCGCACAGGTCACCGCCTCACGGCCCGTCATCGGCGCGGGAGCGGGCACCGGACTGTCCGCCAAGTGCGCGGAGGCCGGCGGCGTCGACCTGCTGATCATCTACAACTCCGGCCGCTACCGGATGGCCGGGCGCGGCTCGCTGGCCGGCCTGCTGCCCTACGGCGACGCCAACGCCATCGTGCTGGAGATGGCCGGCGAGGTCCTGCCCGTCGTCCGGGACGTGCCCGTCCTCGCCGGGGTGTGCGGCACCGACCCCTTCCGGATCATGGGCACCTTCCTCGACCAGCTCAAGGCCACCGGCTTCACCGGCGTGCAGAACTTCCCCACCGTCGGCCTCTACGACGGCACGTTCCGCGAGAACCTGGAGGAGACCGGCATGGGCTTCGGCCTGGAGGTCGACATGATCCGCCAGGCCCATGAACGCGACCTGCTCACCGCCCCCTACGTCTTCGACCCCGACCAGGCCGCCGACATGGCCCGCGCGGGCGCCGACGTCCTCGTCCCGCACGTCGGCCTCACCACCAAGGGCTCCATCGGCGCCACCACCGCGCTCACCCTCGACCAGGCCGCCGCCGCCGTGCAGGAGATGCACGACGCCGCCAAGCGCGTCAACCCCGGCATCATCGTGCTCTGCCACGGCGGCCCGATCGCCGAACCCGAGGACGCCCGCTACGTCCTCGACCACACGTCCGGCATCGCCGGCTTCTTCGGCGCCTCCTCCATGGAACGCCTCCCCACCGAACGCGCCATCACCGACCAGGCCCGCGCCTTCAAGTCCCTCACCCTCGGCTGAGCCCGGCGGCGTCCCGCCGCGGCGGTGCCCCCGCAGAACCCGGGAGCACCGCCGCGGGCCTCATGCCGCCCGGTGCTCCCAACCCCGGTCCGTACGGGTCAGCTCCTGGAACCCGGCGGCGGCCAGCCGGCGCAGCGCCTCGGTGTCGTCGGCCGCCTCGTAGGCGAGCAGCCGGTCGATCCCGGCCAGCCGCAGCCAGCGGGCGGCGTGCGCCAGCAGCCAGTCCTCCAGTTCCGCGGCGCGCGGGTGCGGGGGGACGTCGAGGTCGCCGATGTCGGCCAGGCCCCCGTTGCGGGCGAGGCGCTCGGGCCGGTCGAGGGTGGTGCCGATCTCGATGTGCCCGAGCGCGCCGCCGTCGGCGACGGCCGTCAGCCGCGTACCGCGGGCGCCGAGCGAACGGCGCACCTCCAGGCCCGGCACCGGCGGCGTCGCGGGCAGCGGCGGCAGCGCCGCCACCTCGGCCATCAGCAGCACCTCGGTGCCGCCGGTGTGGTGGAACCCGGCGCGTTCGAGGACGGCCCGGACGTGCGGCCACACCTCGGGCACCCCGCACACGCCCGGGGCGGGCAGCGCGCCGTCGGCGTGGCGGCCGCGCACGTTCCAGCGGGCCAGCTGCGCCAGGCAGCCGGCCATCAGCCGGTCCGCCGCGTCCTCGGCGCCGGGCCGGAACGAGGCGGACGGGTGGCACAGGAACCAGCTGATCTCTCCCGTGCCCCGGTAGTCCTCACCGACCTCGTCGTCGTCGCGGTAGCGCAGCAGATGGGCGGCGGCGACCACACAGCGCCGCTCCTCGGCGACGAGGGTGACGCGCTCGGCCACCCACGGGTCGGTGACGAACTCGTCGGGACGGCGGGCGAGATGACCGAGCACGGTGTTGACCGAGACGGAGACACCGGGGACGACGGCGGCGGCATGCGCGTTGACGAGCTCGGTGAGCTGGTCGCGGTCGTCGCGGTGGAAGAGGCGCACGGTGGGCGCGGACGCGGGCACGGAAAACCTCCGGATACGGAACGAACGTGTGGAGGCCGCCATGCGATGCGGTATGCCCGCCAGCATAGCCCAACCCCGCGGCGCCCTCGCACACCCGTACGCGTCGGGGCGTGGCAAGGACCGGCCCGCCGGAGTGCGCCCCGGCGGGCCGGCCGCGGTGGGGGCCTACCGGCCGGCGGGGGAGCCCGCGGTGTAGGAGTGGGCGCCGGTCCCGGCGAGGGCGCCGCCGCGCACGATGAGGTACTCCTCACGCAGCGGACGGCCCTCCAGCCAGCACTCCAGGATCTCGCGGGTACCGGCGGCGTAACGGGCCTGGGCGGAGAGGGTGGAGCCGGAGATGTGCGGGGTCATGCCGTGGTGCGGCATGGTGCGCCACGGGTGGTCGGCGGGCGCGGGCTGCGGATACCACACGTCCCCCGCGTAGCCCGCCAGCCGGCCGCTCTCCAGGGCCCGCCGCACGGCGTCCTCGTCGCAGATCCGGGCCCGCGCGGTGTTGACGAGATAGGTGCCGCGCTTCATCGTGCCGAGCAGCGCGTCGTCGAAGAGGCCCTCGGTCTCCGGGTGCAGCGGGGCGTTGACGGTGACGACGTCGCAGTGCGGCACCATGTCGGCCGCGCTGGGGTGGAAGACGAGGCCGAGTTCCCGCTCCGTCGCGGCCGGCAGCCGGTGCCGGTCGGTGTAGTGCAGCCGGACGTCGAAGGGCGCCAGCCGGCGCAGTACGGCCAGGCCGATACGGCCCGCGCCGACCGTGCCGACGTGCATGCCCTCCAGGTCGTAGGCGCGGGTCACGCAGTCGGCGACGTTCCAGCCCCCTTCGCACGCGACGCGGTGCGAGGGCAGGTAGTTGCGCACCAGGGAGAGGATCATCATCACGGCGTGCTCGGCGACGCTGACGCTGTTGGAGTACGTCACCTCCGCGACGGTGATGCCCCGGGCGATGGCCGCGTCGATGTCGACGTGGTCGGAGCCCACCCCGGCGGTGACGGCCAGCTTGAGCTTCTTGGCCGCGGCGATGCGTTCGGCCGTCAGATAGGCGGGCCAGAAGGGCTGCGAGACGACGATGTCGGCGTCCGGCAGCTCCCGGTCGAACTCCGAGTCCGCGCCGTCCTTGTCGGAGGTGACGACCAGGGTGTGACCGCGGCTCTCCAGGAAGTCCCGCAGCCCGAGTCCGCCCGTGACACTGCCGAGCAGATGCCCCGGCGTGAAGTCGACGGCCTGCGGCGTCGGGGTGCTCTGCCCGCCGGGATAGCGGTCGATGCGGGGCAGGTCGTCGCGGGCGAACGTGGTGGGGTAGCCGTCCTTCGGGTCGTCGTACAGCACACACAGCACCTTGGCCATGGCAGGCTCCTCGTCCTGGGAAATGGGGAGGGGGGAAGCGCTGTCCACGGTCCTCCGCCCCCGTCGCGGGGGTCAAAGCGAATGTCGCTATGGCGCGATAGACGGCGCCTGTCACCCGTCCTCGGGGCGTGGCCGGACATGGCGTTCCAGGAGCGCGTCGAGGGTTTCGCGCACCCGGGCCCGGCGTGTCACCTCGCCCAGGGCGCGGCCCAGTACCGGTTCCGGGTCGTGTGCCGCGATCACCAGGCCGACGCGCGGGCCGTGGGCCGGCCCCCGCAGCGGCACCACCCGCATCCCCCGCGGCACCCCGAACATGTGCAGCCAGGCATGGGAGATGACGCTGGACCAGCCGCCGCCCGCCAGATGCGCGTACAGCCCGGCGACGGTGTCCGATTCGACCGCCGGGCGGGCGGTGGCGCCGTCGGCGGCGAAGCACTCGTCCATGATCCGCCGGTTGCGCATCCGCGGCGACAGCAGGCACAGCGGCAGCGCGGCCGCCTGCGCCCAGCCGACCGCCGGCTCCCCGGCGAGCGGCCCGTCCCCGGGCGTCAGCAGCAGATAGCGCTCCTCGTACAGAGGGATCCTGTGCGGCGGGCCGGGGGTGTCGCCGTCGAGGTAGGTGACGATCGCGTCGAGTTCGAAGTCCGCGAGCTTCCGGGTGAGTTCACCGGCCGGAAGGGAGCGCAGATCGACGCGTACCCGGGGGTGCCGGGCGCAGAACGGGGTGGTGAGCAAGGAGGCCGCGGTGAGCGCGGTGGGGATGACGCCCAGGCGTAAGGTGCCGGTCAGCCCGCCGCGCAGGGCGGAGAGTTCCTGCTCCAGGGCGTCGCGTTCGGCCAGAATCCGCTGGGCCCAGGACAGCACCGTCTCGCCCTCCGGCGTCAGCCCCTCGAAGCGGCGGCCGCGCCGGACGATGGGCACGTCGAGTTCGTGCTCCAGCTTGCGGATCGCCGCGGACAGTGAGGGCTGGGAGACCCAGCAGGCGTCGGCGGCCCGCCCGAAGTGGCGTTCACGGGCGAGGGCGACCAGGTATTCGAGTTGGCGCAGCAGCATGCCTCACCCTGACCGGGCGGGGCGGGCGGCGTCCAGCCCGGGCGCTGCCGCGCGCCCGGCCCGCCCCGGCGGCGACATCGTGCGCGGGGCGGGCGGGATTCGTGCCGCGGGACCACGGGACAAGGAACAGCGCCCTGTGCCCGCCTTCCGGCGGCGGGGTCACCGGTTCATCGGTGCCAGGCGGACGGTCAGCGGACGAACTTCCAGCTGATGCCGCTGATGTTGCCGGCGTCCAGGGGAGCGAGCTTCTGGAACGCCGTCTGACTGAGGTCGATATGGTTCGCGTCACAGGAGAAGCACTTGTCCCGCACCGGAACACGGATGGTCTTCCCCTGATAGCTGACCTCGACGGATATGCCCTGGCAGAGCGGATCGTTGTTCGGGTTGGCGGACGTCCACCACGACGGGGAGACCGCGACCAGGTCCTCCGACGACGCGTCGATGGGCGTGCCGCAGGCCCCGTAACCCTTGTCGTTGTAGAAGGTCATGTTGCCCGTCATGGGCTGGCCGATCGGGACATCGGCGAACGCCGTTCCCGTGCCGAGCACCACACTGGCGAGAGCGGCCGCCAGCACACCGCCGGCCCGGCCCATTCTCTTGATTCCACGCATGAAAACCTCCTGGGGGTGTTCCGTTCGGACTCTCCCGCCGCCGGACCGTTTTCCGCCCGGCGCCGGGGAAACCGCGGGACGCCGGCACTCCCGCCGGCGCGGCACAACGACGCGCGGATTTCCCGGGAAAAGCAGTTGCCGACGCCCTTCTGAGTTCGGCACATGAATGTCACAGGGCCCGGCGTCCCCGCAAGGCCCCGTGATGGCAGTTGTCCTGAACTCACGGGTGAAAGCGCCGGGATCATGCGGACGGCCATGCCGGACGGGCCCCGTCCCGGGCCGGAAGGCCCCGCGCCCCGCCACGTTCCGGCGCTTTTCCCGCGCGGCCGGATCGCGATCACCGCCGTGACGGGAACGCGGCCGGATTCACGCAATGACGTATCGGGCAATCCTGGTGTCCGGAGAATGCCCTTGTGGGCAGGCGGCGTTGACAGGAATCCGGTGAGGGCTTTCACTTCCTGAAGGTGAACGACCCTGGTGCGCCCCGGCGCCCGCGGCCGTCCGTCGCACACCGGTCGTCGTGCAGAGAGAAGGCATGCTCCATGCCGTTACGGATGCGCAACCGTCCCCTCCGCGGCGCCGCCCTGGCCGTCGTGCTGCTCGCCGCCGTCCTCGGCTGGGCGCCCGCCGGAACCGCGGCCGCGCGTCAGCCGGACGCGATACGGGCCACGGCCTTCGAGGACACCTTCGACGGCCCCGCCGGTGCCGCCGCCGACCCCGGCAAGTGGCAGACCGAGACCGGCGACAACGTCAACAACCACGAGCGCCAGTACTACACCGCGGGCAACGCCAACGCCGCGCTCGACGGCCAGGGCCACCTGGTGATCACCGCCCGCCGCGAGAACCCCGGCAACCACCAGTGCTGGTACGGGCGGTGCGAGTACACCTCCGCCCGGCTGAACACCGCGGGCCGCTTCTCCCGGACGTACGGCCACGCCGAGGCCCGCATGAAGATCCCCCGCGGCCAGGGCATGTGGCCCGCGTTCTGGATGCTCGGCGACGACATCGGCCGGGTCGGATGGCCGGACAGCGGCGAGATCGACGTCATGGAGAACGTCGGCTCCGAACCGGGCACGGTGCACGGCTCCCTCCACGGCCCCGGCTACTTCGGCGGCGACAGCGTCACCGGCGCGTACACCCTCCCCGGCGGCAGGGCGTTCGCCGACGACTTTCACACCTTCGCCGTCGACTGGGAGCCCGGCGCGATCACCTGGTCCGTGGACGGCACCGTCTACGAGCGCCGCACCCCCGCGGACCTCGGCGGCAGGAAGTGGGTGTTCGACAAACCCTTCTTCCTCATCCTCAACCTCGCCGTCGGCGGCGACTGGCCCGGCGACCCCGACGGTGCGACGCGGTTCCCCGCCCAGCTCGTCGTGGACCACGTCAAGGTCACCACCTCCGACAGCGGGGGAACGGCGGGCACACTCAAGGGCCTCGCGGGCAAGTGCCTCGACGTGGCCGGCGCGAACACCGCCAACGGCGCGACCGTCCAGCTCCAGAGCTGCAACGGGAACGCCGCACAGCGCTGGACGGTCGGCACCGACGGCACGATCCGCGCCCTCGGCAAGTGCCTGGACGCCGCCGGCGCCTCGACGGCGGACGGCACCCGCGTCCAGCTGTGGGACTGCAACGGCACGGGCGCCCAGCGCTGGACGTACAACGCCACCACCCATGACGTGGTCAACCTGCCCGCGAACAAGTGCCTCGACGTCCGTGACCACAACCCGGCCGACGGCACCCCCACCCAGATCTGGAGCTGTTCGGGCGCCCCCAACCAGAAGTGGTCGCTCGGCTCCTGAGCGGACGGCCGCGGCCGTCCGCTCGCCACCACCCCGTTTCCCGTCTGGAGCGAATGTGAGAAGACCCCGTATCACCGGCCTCCTGCTGACGCTGCTCGCCCTGGTGGGCATGGTCGTCGCCGGCCCGGCCGCCACCACGGCGAGCGCGGCCGGCCGCTGCGACACCGCGGCCGCCTGGAGCGCGGGCACGTGGTACCCCGCCGGAACCGTCGTCCGCTACACCGACGGCAAGTACTACATCGCGTCGCACGAAAACCCGGGCTACGACCCGCTGATCAGCACCTGGTACTGGTCCCCCTACACCTGTTCCGGCGGTGGCGATCCCACGCCGCAGCCGTCCGGCTTCCCGGTGAGCGAGAGCCAGTTCCAGCAGATGTTCCCGAACCGCAACCCCTTCTACACGTACAAGGGCCTGATCGACGCCCTGAGCGCCTACCCGGGCTTCGCCAACACGGGCAGTGACACCGTCAAGCGCCAGGAGGCCGCGGCCTTCCTCGCCAACGTCGGCCACGAGACCGGCGGCCTGGTCTACGTGGTCGAGCAGAACACCGCGAACTACCCGCACTACTGCGACGCGAACCAGCCGTTCGGCTGCCCGGCCGGCAACGACGCCTACTACGGGCGCGGGCCGCTCCAGCTGAGCTGGAACTACAACTACAAGGCGGCGGGCGACGCCCTCGGCATCGACCTGCTGCACAACCCCTCGCTCGTCCAGACCGACCCGGCCGTCTCGTGGAAGACCGCGCTGTGGTATTGGAACACCCAGAACGGCCCGGGCACGATGACGCCGCACGACGCCATCGTCAACGGTCGCGGCTTCGGTGAGACGATCCGCAGCATCAACGGCTCCATCGAGTGCAACGGCGGCAACCCCGGCCAGGTCCAGAGCCGGGTGGACAGCTACCAGCGCTTCACCCAGATTCTCGGGACGACCCCGGGCGGCAACCTGTACTGCTGAACGGGCACGAAAACCGGCCGCGCTCCCGGCCGGAAGGGGCGGGGCGGAGGACATCCTCCGCCCCGCCCCCCTTTTTCGCACGCCGGCGGCAGTCACCTTCCGGCCGTTACCGAGGGGCGGCCCGCACCCGTTCCCAGGATTGTTCTCCGCCCGATTCCGTGGCGCGTGAGGGGTACCCCCCGAACTCCATTGCCGGGTTGTACGGAAGGAAATCCGGCTGGCAGTGTGAACAATGCCTGCTGCCCGCAGGAAAAACACCGTCAATTACCCGGTCCCGCCCCACGCGGCGGCCCGTTCCACGGTACCGGACCGGTGTCGCCCTTGTGCCCGCACGGTCGGACCGATTCACCCTTCACTCGTTTCCCCATATCTCCTGCCCCGGAATTCCCGGGACGCTTCGCCGTGCCGGCGAAAAGGCCGGACACACACGGCCGATGAGGAAGGCGGAGAACCACCATGCGCAGATGGACACGCGACGAACCGGCCGGACGGTCCCCCGGGACCGGGAAAGGACCGCGGCACACCGGCGGCACCGTGGTGGCCCGCACCGCGCCCCCGCGCACCGGGAACCGCCCCCCGGAACGCCGTACGCCGCACCCCGCGCGGGCCCGGATGCGCCGCTTCCTGCCCACCCGGGACGACCTCGCGGCCGTGCGCCGCTCCCCGCGCAAGGACGTCCTCGCCGGTCTCACCGTGGCGGTCGCCGCGCTGCCGCTGTCCATCGGGTTCGGGGTGGCCTCCGGCCTCGGCGCCGAGGCCGGGCTCGCCACCGCCGTCGTCGCGGGCGGCCTCGCGGCCGTCCTGGGCGGGTCACGGTTGCAGATCACCGGGCCCAGCGGTGTGACGGCCGTGGTGCTGGCGCCCATCGCGCACACCCACGGGGCGCCCGGCGTCCTCACCACCGGCTGCCTCGCCGGACTGGTGCTGCTGGTCCTGTCGTTCGCCCGCGCCGGACGCTACATGCGCTGTGTGCCCGCCCCCGTCGTCAAGGGCTTCGTCGTCGGCGCCGCCTTCGTCATCACGGCCCAGCAGATCCCCCCGGCGCTCGGCAGGGACGTGCCGGCCGGCGAGGCCGTCGCCCTCACCGCCGGACAGGCCGTGACCGGGTTCTTCGCCCGTCCCGACTGGACCGCCCTCACCGTCGCCGCGGCCACGCTGGCCGTCAGCCTGGCCGGCGCGCGGCTGCGCCCGAACGTGCCGTTCTCCCTGGTGGCGGTCGCCGTCGCCACCGTGGTCGCCGAGGCCGCGCACTTACCGCTGGCCCGGATCGGCCAGCTGCCGTCCGGACTGCCCGCGCCCTCGGCCGGGTTCCTCGCCCCCTCGCTCGTCCCCGAACTGCTGCCCCCGGCGCTGACGGTGGCCGCGCTGGTCGCCCTGGAGTCCCTGATGACCGCGGCCGCGGCCGATGTGATGAGCGGCTGCGAGCGGCACGACGCCGGCCGGGTGCTGTTCGGGCAGGGGATCGCCAACCTCGCCGTGCCGTTCGTCGGCGGTGTGGCGGCCACCGGCACCGCCTGCCGCTCCGGCATCAACATCCGCTCCGGCGCCGTCTCCCAGCTGGCCGCCCTGACGAACGCCGCCGCCATCGCCTTCGTGCTGTACGCCGTCGCCCCCGTGGTCGCGGCGGTCCCCCTCCCGGCGCTCGCGGGCGTGCTCATCGCCACCGCCGTCCGCATGGTCGATGTCGAAGCGCTGCGCGCCCTGAGCCGCGCCGGCCGGGGGCAGATGGCGATCGCGGCCCTCACCGCGTCCCTCACCCTCGCCGTCGATCTCGTCACGGCGGTGATCACGGGCATCGTCCTGGCCATGGTCCTCGCCCTGCACACCGTGACCCGGAGCGCCCGGGTCGACGAGACACAGGTCCTGCACCGGCCCGGCCCCTCCGTCACCCCGCCGCTTCCCGCGGACGCCCGGACCTGCACGGGGATCTACCGGTTCGACGGGCCGCTGCTGTTCACGACCGCCGACCGGCTGCTGCGGCCCGTGGTGCAGTCGCACGACGACGTGATCATCCTCGACATGGCGCGGGTGAGCGTCCTCGACACCACCGCGGTCCTCGCGCTTTCCGAGGCCGTCGACCTCCAGCTCCGCAGGGCCGCCGTGGTGCTGCTCTCCGGGGTGAGCGACGCCCACCGCACCCACCTGCGAGCGCTCGGCGTACTGGACAAGTGGGGAAGCCAGCGGCAGCAGACGTTCACCACCGTCACCGATGCCCTCGTCTTCGCCCACGCCGGCGCCCCCGTCGCGGCCCTGCCGCCGTCCGGCTCCGCCCCCGGGGCCTCCTGAGCGCCGGGACGCCGCCGGCCCGCCCCGCGCGTACGCCCGGCGGGCCGACGCTCCGGGGGCACTCCCTCCGGGCGGCCGTGGTGGATGTCACGTACGCGAAGCGCGGAAACGGTGTGACGATCGATGTTGTGCAGCTTTCAACTATCTGGCCCGGTCGTGTCCCGGCGGCGGTGACGGTGCGGGCGCGCCGCCTCGCCGGCCGGCTCCGCCGCCGATGGCCCAGGCACGGGGTGTACGGCGTCAAGACCCTGACCGCCGCGCTGCTCGCCTGGGCCGTCGCGGGCCGGTGGGCCGCCGAGGGGCGCCCGTACCTGGCGGTCGCCACCGCACTGCTCATGGTCAACGCCTCCACGGTGTACCGGTCCGTGACCACCGCCCTGCAGAGCGTCGCCGCGAAGATCGCCGGGCTGGTCCTCGCCCTGGCGGCCGCCCGGCTGCTGGGCCCCACGGCGGGCGCCGTCGTGGTCATCGCCCTCATCGCCGTCCTCTGGGGCCCCCGCCGCACCGCGGACGACCGGCTCCAGGTCGCCTCCACCGCCGTCGTCGCCCTGGCCGCCACGGCCACCGACCCGATGGGCGGACTCGTGACCCCCGTCCTCCAGACCCTGACCGGCGCGGCGGTGGGGATCACGGTCAACGCCCTCGTCCTGCCCCCGCTCCTCCTGGACGAGTCCGGCTCCGCCGTCCGCGGCCTCGCCCACGCCATGGCACGACTCCTGCGCGACATGGGCACCGACCTGACCCGGGAACGCCTCGAACCGAGGGCCCGCGCCTGGCTCCACCGGGCGTGGAGTCTCGAACGGAGCCTGGCGTACGCGGAGGACCGGGTGCGCCAGGCCGAGGAGAGCCTGCGGTGGAACCCGCGCTGCCTCGTGCGCGGACGGCGCGGGGAAATGAGCCACGGCGAACAGCTCCACGCCCTGCGCGGCGTGTCGCACCAGGTCCGCCAGATCGCCCGGACCCTCGCCGACAGCGCCCGCGAGAGCCGCGCCGACCACCACCTGGGGCACCAGTTCCTCCACCGCTACGCCGAAACCCTGCGCCTGGCGGCCGCGGCCGTCCAGGGAACCGTGGAACCGCACACGGACACCGCCCCGCCGGCCGTGCCCCCGAGGGAGCGGCTGCGCCACGCGATCGAGGGCGCCTCGGCCTGGCACGACACCATGACCGACCTGATCGGCCGCGGCGCCCTGACCAAGCCGGCCGCCTGGCACGTCTACGGCTCGCTCATGACCGACGTGGAACGGCTGCTGGCCGACCTGGACGACGCGGACACGCGGTGACGGCGGGCTCTGGGGCTGCCGCCGAACCCCCGCCGGCCCGTACGAGCCGAACCCCGAGCGGCTGCGGCAGCCGTTCGCGGGCGTGCGCACGTCGACGATCCGAGACCTCAGCAGGGCTGCCGACCGCTGGTGAAGCTTGCGTGCGTGTCGTTCACAGCTGAGCCCCCGCAGCAGCCGTCCCTCAGCCGTCGATGACGCTCACCGGTAGCCCTTCGTCAGTAGTCGGCGGCTCGAAGACCGACGCGAGATGCCGCACGGCAGCCCCATCGAGAACGTGTGCATCGGGAGCGCCCTCGGCGGACCGTGCCTCAGCGCGTGCCACAGCCGTCTCCACCGGTACGCGGAGGTAGTGCAGGCGCGCGGCGAAGCCGGCCTCGGCGGCTCGCGTGCGCCGGTGCGCCCGCCGCGCGCGGCTCCACTGGTTCCAGTCGAGCACCACGTCGGATCCCGTGTGCAGCACCTGCACAGCCGTCTCCCAGACCAGTTCTTTGCACACCTCGGCCCGCTCGGCGTACTCGGCGGTGTCGTATCGGTACGGGTAGAGGCGCAGCATCCGTGCGTCGAGCCCGAACCGCACGGCGGGCAGTCGCGCGGCGAGGCGCCGCGCGTATGTCGTCTTCCCCGCGCCGTTGAGCCCGCACAGCAGATGAACGACCGCCTCCGACACGCCGGTCCCTCCGGTAGCGCGCAACATGGGCGGCACGAACATACCGATCTCCGGCTTTCCACGGCAATGATCAAGATCCGCTGCCGCAGAAGACGGCCGCTCATCGCTCACGACCGGATACGGGCCTACGAGACCAGACCGGCCCGGCGGCGGGAGACCGGGCCGGGGGAGGCGGTGTGGTTCCGGAGCCGCGCAGCGGCTCGTCGTGTGGGGTGGTCGATTCTTTGATCGCCGCCCGGCGCCTTGCGTAGGTTGGTCTGGTGAGGGGTGGATCGCGGGAACGGTGGAGGGGACAGCCACGGTGGGTGAGATGGACGCTCGCGGTGTACTTGATCGGCTTCGTTGAAGGAGCCGGTGCCCACTCCCTGGATCTGCTCGGCGGTGGGATCCACGTCTATGCGTCCTTCGCCCCGGTGCCGTTGCAGGCGTTCTTCGTGAGCCTGGCGGTCCTCGACCCGATGGTCGTAGTGCTGGCGGGGGGCGTTCGTCCGGCGGGTGTCCGTCTGGCCTGCGGCGTGATGGTGCTGGACGTTATCGCGAACTGGATCGTCAACTGGCCGCGGCTGCAGGAGAACCCGGCATGGCTGCTGCGTCCGGTCGGGCTGCTGCCCATCACTCTCTTCGGTTTCTTCGTCATGGCGACCTCGGTTCCCTTGCTTCGAACCATGAAGGGGGTCTCTCGGATCTCAGCTGCACGATTCGATGACGGTCGTTCGAGGTGAGGGGAGGGGGGCGACACAGTCCGAGGCGTCAGCAGCCCCGCGCATGGCGCTGCCGCGAGGATATGGAAGCTGACTTGGCGGTACTCCTGGTCGGCCTTGGACGTGTGGTGCTTTCCGGCCAGGCCCTGGCGGGCGTGTGCCACGGCCCGGCGTCGGGACGCACCACGTGGTTCGAGCTGGCCCGCACGGTTCTGGCACTGTGCGGCCGGGATCCGGGGCAGGTGCGGCCGACTGCCTCCTTGTCCTTCGTCCGGCCGGCGTTCAGTTTCCTCGGCCACGGCCGGTGGGCTGCGTGCGGCGCCGAGCCTCTGCCTCGCTGGCGGGACGCGCTCGCCGAGGCGCTGCGGCTGCCCGTCTTCGCGGCTTGGTCCGAGGAGCCCGCCATCGGTTCTTTCGGCCGAGCTTGATGTGGCCGAATGAAATGGTCGTTCTGAACCATCGACTCGGGTGATCTTGACCGATGTTCGGTTCTTGGGGAAGGGTCACGGATGTGACCGTCCGGTAGATGCGTCCGGCCGCGTCGTTACCGCAATCCCCACGCTTGTGATCCGATTGGCGGATTCTGTGGTGAGCTGGAACGGCCAGGCAGGGACAAGAGCTTGCCCGCGTCAGCGCGGCGGTTCCCTGCAGCGGTTCGGGAGCGGGGGAGTGTCTTAACGATCATGGCAGTAAATCACCAGGCGCGAGACGAAGAACGTTTTCGACGACTTCGCATGATCGAGGAACTGGACCCCGAGCAGGATTTCCAGAAGATCTGGTTACTCGACTTCCTCTACGAGTTCCCCTGGGACTTGTGTGTCGGCCAATGGCTGGCGTTCTACGACACTCTCATCCCGCCGGACGACGCAAAGATGCTGGTGCGGACCGGCGACATCGTGGAGCACACGCAGCGTCGGCTCGACCACATGTCCACGCTGATGTGGGAGATGTCCCGAAACGGTTTCGCGGACGCGCGCGGGAAGGCCGCGGCACGCCAGATGAACCGGATTCACAAGAACTCGGTCAAGCATCTCAACGCCGTCGGCGAACAGTGGGACATCACCAACGACCAGTACCTGTTCGTACTGGCCACCACCCTGGTCACCCCGCAACGCTGGCTCGACCGATACGGGTGGCGGCGTGTCTCCTCCCAGGAGCGGCGGGCCGCAGTGCTCTTCTACCGGGCATTCGGGCAGCACATGGGCCTGAAGAACATCCCGGAAACGTACGAGGAGTTCGAGCGGTTCCGCGACGCGTACGAGAAGACCCATGTCGTCCACACGCCGCAGGCCCGCCAGCTGTGGGAGGCGACACGGGGGGCACTGGTGGAGCAGCTCACCTTCTGGCTGCCGGCCGCTCTGCGGAAGCGGTGCGAACCCATCGCCGAGCGCATGCTGCCCGTACTGCTCAGCGACGGCCAGCGGCTCGCGTTCGGAGTCCGGGCCCCCTCACCACTGTGGCGCGCCGCCGTGCACATCGGACTCAAGGCGCGCGCACTGTACGTGCGCCGGTCCCGGCCGCGCACCGAGCCCGCAGTCCCGGACCGGCTGCCGACCAAGACGTTCCCGACCGCCGACTACGAGATCACCGAGATCGGCCCCGAACATTAGGGCGAACCCTATGCGAACGCCGGCTTAGATTTCGCCTTCATCGTCCGGGGCGACTTCCCGCGCATAGTGGAGGTCGAGTACGTAGCTCTCAGGGGTGGGGTTGTTCCGCCAGGCATCGTCAAGGGCATGTGGATTGGGGTGTTCGGCCAGCTCGGCCAGGGTGCGGTCGTAGTGGTCGCGGGTGGCCTGGCGTCCGGTCCACCAAGCGGTGCCCTCGTAGGCACCGGGACGGGGCAGGTCCATGGTGCCGGCAGGGCCGAAGGTGAGCTGGTTGACAACCAGACAGGCGGTGGCGGACTCAATGGTTAGTCCTTCCAGGAAGTGGCGAGGGCGGCGGCTGGCACGGCGTCGGTACCTGGTGCTCGGCGGTTCCGATACCGGGCACTTTCCGGCGAACCTCGCGGTTGGGTGGTGCCGTGGATGCTCTACAAGATCCGCGGCCCGCCCATGGATACTGATCACCATGCGCGTTGACTTCGATCCCGCCGAAATGCCCCGCAACGATTTCTACAAGCTGCTGACCGCCACGGTCGTGCCCCGCCCCATCGCCTGGGTGTCGACCACCGGCCCGGACGGGGTGGCCAACCTCGCCCCGCACTCGTTCTTCACCATCGCCAGCGTGGCGCCGCCGGTGGTCCAGTTCGTCAGCGTGGGACGCAAGGACACCCTGGTGAACGTGGAGGCGACCGGGGAGTTCGTGGTGAACTTCGCGCCGGAGGAGCTGTTCGCGCAGATCAACGACACGGCGACCGATTTCCCGCGGGGCGTCAGCGAGTTCGAGGAGGCCGGGATCGCCACCGAACCGAGCCTGCGGGTCAAGCCCCCGCGCGTCGCGGCCTCGCCCGTGGCGCTGGAATGCGTCCTGCACAGCACGCTCCGGATCGGCGACGGCAATGTCGTCTTCGGGCAGGTGGTGCACGCGGCGGTGGCGGAAGAGGTCATGACCGACGGACACCCCGAGTTCACCGCGCTGCGCCCGCTGAGCCGGCTCGGCAAGAACGAATGGGGCACGATCGGCGGCGTCGAGACCATGGACCGCATCCGGCACGCGGACTGGCAGGGACCCGCGGGCACCCGCTGACGCGCGGCGGAGGGCGGCGGTTGTCCTGCGGGCCGCTTGCCGCCCGCCCCCGGGGGCCGGGATTCTCGGGTGACGCCCGCCGGCGACGCCCGGCGCGATGGACACCTGGAGCAGCCGTGACCGTCTCCTTCCCCGCACC
>NZ_JCANQV010000099.1:0-20061 GCF_059553635.1 Candidatus Streptomyces philanthi | reverse complement strand
CTCGGGCGCCCGCGGGCCCCCCGCACGTCAAGAGGCCGACCGGCCCCGGCCCCTCGGGGGTGGCACCCTCCGGCATTCGGCCAGTTGTCCGTACGAGGTGCTGACGCCGCTTCCGCGATGTGGCTAACATCACGTCAACGCGGCGTTGTTGCCGGTGTGTTACGGAGGGTTGACGTGAGGCACAAGCAAGGGCTGGTGGGCGTGCGCACGTCATGGCGTACCGTCGCCGACGGCGAGTTCTTCTGTCCCGACTGCGGCGGCGACCGCAACTACCAGCGCCGCACCGGCCGGCGGCACCTGACCGTCCTCGGCGTCCCCCTGCTGTCCCGGGGCCCCGCCGGACCGGTCCTGGAGTGCTCGGCCTGCCACGGCCACTTCGGCCCCGACGCCCTGGACCACCCGACCACCGTCCGGCTCTCCACCATGCTCCGCGACGCGGTGCAGACCCTCACCCTCGCCCTGCTCGCGGCCGGGGGCACGGCCTCGCCCGCGGCCCGCGAGACGGCCGTCCGCACGGTCCGCGCGGCCGGGTTCGAGGACTGCACCGAGGACGAACTGCTCACCCTGCTCGCCGCCCTCGCCGCCGACACCGGCTCCCTCACCGGCACCTACGACGCCGTGACCAGCACCGACCGCACCGGCGGCCTGGACCCCTGCGGCACCGCCCTGGCCATCGAGCTCCACGCCTCCCTCGACCCGCTCGCGCCCCACCTGGCACCGCCGGGCCGCGAGGCGCTGCTCCTCCAGGCCGCCCGCATCGCCCTCGCCGACGGCTCCTACACCCCCGCCGAACGCCAGGCCCTGGCCACCGTCGGCACCGCCCTGATGCTCCGCCCCGCCGAGACCGAACGCCTCCTGGCCGCGGCCCGCACCCCCTCCTGACCGCCCCCGTACGACGACAGGGCCCCGCCACCACCGAGGTGACGGGGCCCCGCTGCCGGGCTCAGCCCTTGAGGATCACCGGCAGGTCCCGGTGCCCGCCCGCGATGAAGCCGCCCGCGGGCTCCGGCTCCGTGCCCGGCTCGGCGAGCCGGAGGTCCGGGAACCGCTCGAAGAGGGCCGGCAGCGCGATCCGCGCCTCCAGCCGGGCCAGCGGCGCGCCGACGCAGTGGTGGACGCCGTGCCCGAAGGCCAGGTGCTCGGTGGCCGCGCGCCGGATGTCGAAGACATCGGCCGTGGGCCCGTGGTGCTCGGGGTCGCGCCCGGCACCGGCGTACCCCGGCAGGATCGCCTCGCCCTTGCGGATGGTGGGCCCGCCGGGGATGTCGATGTCGTCGACGGCGAAGCGCAGCGGCAGGTTGGCGATGCTGGGCGCCCAGCGCAGGGTCTCCTCGATGACATCGGTCCACGCCACCTCGCCCGCCTTCACCAGCGCGTGCTGGTCGGGGTGGGTGAGCAGGGAGTACACCGCGTTGCCGATGAGGTCGACGGTGGTCTCGTGCCCCGCGCCGATCACCAGGAGGAGGGTGTCGAGCAGCTCCTTCTCCGTCAGGTGCTGCCCCTCGTCGTCCCGCGCCGAGACCAGCAGGCTGGTGAGGTCGTCGGCGGGCTCCCGCCGCTTGAGCGCCACCAGCTCCCCGAGCTGCGCGTGGACCGCGGCGCCGGTCGCGGCGGCCTGCTCCGGCGTCGCCGTGGTGTCCATGATCTCCATGACGAGCCGGGCCAGCTCGTCGCGCGCCTCGCCGTCCTCCGGTATGCCGAACAGCTCGCAGATCACCTGCATCGGCAGCGGATGCGCGTACGACGCCCGCAGGTCCACCACCTCACCGGGCTCCCGCGCGGCGAGCCCGTCCAGCAGGGCCTGGGTGATGCCCTCGACGCGCGGCTGCATCGCCTCCGTGCGGCGGGCGGTGAACGCCGGCGCGATCAGCTTCCGCAGCCGCCGGTGGTCGGCGCCGTAGGCGGTGAACATGTTGGTGACGCCGATCCAGGACTGGATCCAGCTCTCGCGTATCTCGGGCCGCTGCCAGGCCGGCCAGTGGGCCCGCGGGTTCTTGGAGACCCGCGGGTCCGTCAGCAGTTCCTTGAGCAGGGTGTGACGGTTGACGGCCCATGCCTCGATGCCGCCCGGCAGTTCGACGCGGGCGACGGGGCCCAGCTCCCTCAGGCGGGCCGCTTCTCCGTGGACGTCGCGTCCGGCGGGGTCGATGACGAAAGGCTGCTGCTGTCCCATGGCGTGGCTCCTGCTTGGTTGGGGGTGATGGGGGTGAAACGGGCAGGAAGGGCGGAGAGCGCGCGGTGGAAGACACCGTTGCGCCACACCAGTTGGTCCTTGTCCACGGCGAGCTCGATGTCCGAGAGCCATGCGGTGAGGCGCTCGATGGCGGCCGTGGCGATGAGCAGCGCGTGCCGCTGTACGGGGCAACCGTGCGGGCCGGTCGCCCAGGACAGGTGGGAACCGCCGCCGGAACGGGCCTGCTCCAGCGAGGTGGGCCCGTACTGGCTGTTGGCGGCGGCGTAGGACACCATCACCAGTTGCCCGGCACGGATCCAGGTGCCGTGGAAGAACACGTCACGGCGCGCGAAGTGCGCCGAGTAGTTCGTCAGCGGCGGATCGTTCCACAACACCTCGTTGATGGCGTCCTGGACGGTCAGCGCTCCACCCGACAGGGTGTGGTAGTACCGGTCGTCGGACAGCATCCGCGAGAGCGCGTTGCCGATGAGGTTGGCGAGGGGCTCGTTGCCCGCGCCCATGGTGATGATGATCTGGTGGATGACCTCTTCGTCGGTCAGACCGTGCGGATGGTCCATGAACCACGAGGTCAGGTCCTGTCCCCGCTGCGCCTTCTTCGCGGCGACCAGCTCCAGGATGTACGCCTCGTACGCGACGTTGGCGGCGGCCGCCTCCTCGGGCGAGTGGCCCTCCATCATCCCGGCGAGCGCCGTGATCAGCCGCTGGCCGTACGAGTCGGGCAGCCCGAAGAGGTTGTTGAACAGGAGCAGCGGGATCAGCCGGGCGTAGTCGCCGATCAGGTCCGCCTCGCCCGCCCGGCCGAACTGCTGGATCAGGGAGTCCGCGACCCGGTGCACCTCGGCCCGCAGCTCGTGCGGCTCGACCAGCTCGAAGCTGTCGGTGACCACCTTGCGCAGCCGGTCGTGCGCGCTGCCGTCGCTGAAGAAGACGTTCGGCCGCCAGCTGAGCATCGGCATGACGGGGGAGTCGGCCGGGACGGTCTGCATCCAGGCACGGGAGTCCTTGGACCAGGTCTCCTGGTCGTGCAGCAGGTCCAGCGCCGCCCGGTAGTCGGTGACCAGCATCGCGGTCACGTCCGGTGCGATCTCGACCGGCGCGAGCGCCCCGTACTGCCGCAGATGGGCGTAGAAGCGGTGCGGGTCGGCGGCGAAGTCCGGCCCGTAGAGCTTGACCGGCGCGTAGGCGTCGGCGGGGACGTAGCTCGCCGGGGTCGGGGTGGCGGCGTACGCGCCCTGCGGCTGCTGCCCGGCGTACGCCCCCTGGGCCTGCCCGGCGGCGTACGCGCCGTGCTGCTCGTACGCGCCCTGCTGCTGCGCGGGAGCGCCGTAGGGGCCGCCCTCGGCCGCTCCGGCGTGCGCCGGGCAGCCGGCCGGTGGCACGGCGCCCGGCTGGTACGGGGATGTCACAGGTTCTCACTCCCCTGGGGCGTATGGGCCAGGACATGGCCGACGAGCGAGATCAGCGCGTCGACGGACTGGTCCCGGTCGCGGGCGTCGCACATGACCAGCGGGGTGTCGGGGTGCAGGTCGAGCGCGTCGCGCAGCTTGTCGGCGGTGTACTCCGGCGCGTCGGGGAAGGTGTTGACGGCGACGGCGTAGCGCAGCCCGGCCTCCTCGATGATGTCCATCACCTCGAAGGAGTCCGCGAGCCGGCGGGTGTCCGCGAGGACGAGGGCCCCCAGCGCGCCGCGGGCGATGTCCTGCCACAGCGGGCGGAAACGCTTCTGCCCGGGGGTGCCGAACAGATAGAGCACCAGATCGCCGGGGAGTGTCAGCCGCCCGAAGTCGATCGCGACGGTGGTCGTGGTCTTGTCCCGGACCCCGGCGAGATCGTCGACGAACGCGCCGGACTGCGTCATCACCTCCTCGGTGTGCAGCGGCGGCGTCTCCGACAACGCCCGGATCAGCGTCGTCTTGCCGACCCCGAACGGCCCCGCGACCAGGAGTTTGACGAGGGTCTGGTCGGCACCGGACAGATACATGCCGCCTCCGGTACCGGCACTGTTGCTAGGACTTGAGAGAGCGGAGTCCATCGAGAACCCTCTCCAGGATCTGCCGGTCGAACTGCTCGGCTTCGGGAATGGGAACACGGGCGAACAGACGCCCGGCGTCGACGAGATCGGCGACCAGCACCTTCACCACGCTGACGGGCAGGTGGAGATGGGCCGCGACCTCGGCGAGGGACAGCGCACCGGGCTCCAGCAGGTCCAGGATGCGGTGCTCCTCCGGCCGGACGTCGCTGGTCACCGGCATCCCCGCACTGTGCAGCAGGGTGAGCCGGTCCAGCGTGTTGCGGCTGGGCTGGGCGCGCCCGCCGGTCGCCAGATACGCCGGGACCAGGCGCCTGTTCATCGGGCGCGGGGTCATGCCGGGCTGCCGTGGTCCCGGGCGGGGCTGTTCATGACCTTGCTGCCCAGCGTCGCCACCTGGACCTGCATGTGGTGGGCGACGACCCCCATGTTGACGTCCGGGTCCGCGAAGACGGCCAGGCAGGTGTTCTCGCCCGCGGGGATCGCGAAGACCCAGCCGTCCTCGGACTCCACGACGGTCTGCCGCAGCCGGGCGTCGTCCTTCGCCGCGAACGCCGCGGTGACCGCCCGCCCGGCCCCCTGGAGGGCAGACATCATCGCCGCGACGCCTTCGGCCGCCTCCCGGGTCAGCCCCGGCGAGGAACCCTCGATGAACCCGTCACCGGATATGACCGCCGCGTGGACGACGTGCGGCAGCTCCAGGAGCGGGGCGAGCACCCAGGACTTGTCCTCGGTGACACGGCGGCGAGTGGGGGTGTTCATGACTGCGCGTTCCCTTCGGTACTGCGAGGGGGCTCGGACTGGGCGGCGGCCCGCCCGGATTGCGTGCCTTGCTGGAGCGCGGCCCAGCGGGAGGCGGACTCCTCCGGGGAGCGGGGAGCGATCGGTTCGGTGCGCGGCAGGTCCGGCTCCCGTTCCGTCAGCGGCTTCCGCCGGCGCCGGCGCGGCAGCTCGCCCGGCTCCTGCTACGCCACGGCGTCGGACACCGGGGCGGACGGTACGGACGGGGCGGAAGCGGTCGGGGCGGGCGCCTGCGGCTGCGCGGGCGCGGCGGCGGGCGGGGTGGCGGGGCCGGTGGGCAGAACGCTGTTCCGCTCCATCCCGCCGGCACGCTGCGGCATCGGGGCCATCACGGACATGGGCTGCCGGTTCTCGTCGAGGACGGTGAGGAGAGGGTCGCCGGGGATGTAGACCACGGCACGGACACCGCCGTACGGCGACGACTCCACATGGACCCCGAAGCCGTACTGGCGCACCAGCTGACCCGTCGCGGCGAACCCGGCGCGCGGCGGGTCACCGAGCTGGGTGAGCATCACGTCCTCCTCGCCGGACATCAGCCGCTTCGCGTGCTCGATCTCGTCCGGGTGCATCCCGACGCCGTAGTCGTCGATGATCACGGAGGCGCCGCGGTTGCCCTGCTGGAGGGTGACGGTGACCGGCAGCTCCCGGTGCGAGTGGTGCAGCGCGTTGGCCAGCAGCTCGGTGACGGCGATGGCCACCGGCTCGACGGCCCGCGCGACGACCGCGAGCGGGTCCCGGAGCTGGTTGCTGACCTGGATGCGCTCGTAGCCGCGCAGCCGGGAGCTGGCGCCGACGACCAGTTCGGCGAGGTAGGAGTCCTCACGGGTCAGACCCGGCCAGGCGCCGCAGACGACACCGGTGGCCTGGATACGACGCAGCGCCTGCTCGTTGAGGAAGTCCGCGTGCAGCAGCTCCTGCGCGATCTGCGGGTCGTCGTAACGGTGCTGCATGTCCTGGAGGGCGGTCTGGAGCTGGTAGAGCAGGGCCTGGATGGTGGTCGTCGCCCCGCGCAGGGTGGACTGGGCGGCCGCGTCGACCCGCAGCCGCTCCTTGGTCACCGCCTCCGAGAACTGGTTCATCACGGCGGTCAGCGCGTGGTCGGTCTCCGACCCGGCGAAACGATTGTCCAGGAGGCCGCGGACGGGTACGTGCGGATGGGCGAGCGAGGTCGTCAGGTCCGGGATGCGGCTGCCGGCCAGGTGCCGGATCTCCGCCTCGGTGGAGCGCAGACGGGACGTCAGCTCCGCGTTGCTGCGCATCTTCGCCGCGGACTGCTCCTCCGCCGCCGTCAGACGCCGGTCGAGTTCCGTGCGGGCCTTCCGCTCACGCAGCAGGAACAGCGCCAGGATCACGGCGGCGGCCGTACCAGCGCTCAGGCACCACAACAGCGCCTCCGGTATGGATGTCATCGTGATCCTCGGTTGGGGACGTGCGGACGACCGGTGGTCACGGCGCCGCCCAAGGGCGCACCATCGATTTGATCTGACGATGAGCCATCGTTGAGCCGCCGATCATGACGGGATGCTACCGGCGCGTCAGCTTTTGGTAAGGACCCGATCCCTTGATCGTCGCAGAAGTGTGGAAGATCGCTTTTTCCCCGCAATGCCCGAAGAGTGCGAATGGGAAAGGCCCCGCAGTCCGGAGGACGCGGGGCCCGTGGTCGTACAGCCACTAACAACGCACAGTCAGAAACGTTCAGAAATGGCCGAAACGTTCGCCTTTGATGTCGTTGACGAAGCTGGCCCAGTCGCCCGCCGCGAACATCAGCACCGGGCCGTCGGGGGTCTTGCTGTCCCGTACGGGGACGATGCCGGGGAGGTCGTCGCGGACTTCGAGGCAGCTTCCGCCTTCGCCATTGCTGTACGTGCTCTTGCGCCAGAGGGCGGCGCCGGGGAAGTCGCGGGCGACCTCGATGCACTCCCCGTTGTCGCCGCCGCTGTAACTGCTCTTGTGCCATCGGGCGGTGCTCAGGTCGTACTCGCGCATCGTCTGTATTCCTCCGCCGCCGACTCGATCAGGGCAAGGGATGCCGCAGGCGACAGAGCGACAGCCCTGAGCTGAGAGTAGGCTTCCTGCGCTCGCTTCACCACTGCCGGATCGTCCAGCAGGTTTCCGCAAAACACTCCTTCTGTATAGGCGGTTGGCGGAGCGTCCTCGAACTCCATGAGCTTCAGCAGCTTGCCCATGTGCGGGTGGGCTCCGGCCGAGAAGGGGAGTACCTGCACGATTGCCTTACGCGTGCGCATCATCGTCGCGATGTGATCCAGCTGCCGGGCCATCGCTGCGGCGTCACCGACGGTGATGCTCAGTGCGGCCTGGTGGATCACCGCCCAATATTCCGGCCGTTTGGCGCCGTCCAGTACCGGAGCGCGCTCCATGCGTGCACTGGTCAGCTCTTCGATGTACCCGTCGCCGGCGAACGGGTGGCTCGCCGTGAAGATGGCACGTGCGTAGTCAGCGGTTTGGAGAAGGCCCGGAATCACCGTCGGTGCGTAGTCGTAGATCTTCGTCGCCAGCCGCTCCAGCTCCGCGACCTGCGCGAAGTATTCCGCGTACGGCGAGTCGTTGATCAACTCCTCACACATGCGCCCGAAAAAACCGTCGGTTTGTAGGACGACGTCGATCCGCTCCGCGACGTCTATCTGCGGCTTACGGATGGCCTGCTCGAACTGCCCGATGTAGCCCCCGGACACGAAGACCAGACGGCCCAGCGCCTCCTGCGTGAGGCCCGCCGCCTCACGTCGCCGCTTCAGCTCGCGGCCGAAGAACCGCCACGCGGACTGATTCGAACCACTCCGCAGCCGTTTCTCACCTTTGGCCAAAGCCCTACTCCCCTCTGCTGCCCGGCAGTTGTAGTGCCGAACCAGTGCCGATCTCGTTGCGGAGCGTAGAGCCGGGGCGCCACGCTCTCTCCCCGAACGCGGAAAACCCCCACAGAAAGGTGACCACCATGAACACCCCGAACCCCCGGCCCACGGAGGCCGAGCCCGCCCCGAAGGGCCCGAAGTCCCGGTTCGACGAGGCCGAGCACGCCGCGAACACCCTCCGCACCGCGCTCGCCGAGGCCGACATCGTCCTGCCGTCCCTCGGCCCCGACCTCCTCTCCTGCACCAGCGACTACCTGCGCCCCCTGGTCGACCTGGGCCGCTGCCGCCCCGACGTCGCCCTCCGCCTGGCCCACGCCCTCGGAGCCCAGCAATGATCACCACCCAGCCCGCCCCGGGCGCCTACCTCATCGACACCCGCACCGGCCGCATCGGCCGCGTCACCGGCTACGAGGGCCCCTCCCTCCGCCTCACCCCCATCGGCGGCGGCCCCGAATGGCACTGCACCCTCACCACCACCCGCCCCGCCACCCCCACCGAACGCCTACAAGCCACCACCGCCCACGCCAACGCCCGCAGCCGCGGCGAGGTGACCTGACACCACCCTTGTCGCAGGTACCTCCGTATGAACGGCGCCACCCCACCCCGGAGCGGCGCCGCAGGGGAGTTCCTCCCGGTCAGTGCTTCATCGGCCCCGCCGCGTAGATGTGGCCCGCGAATTCGGCGAGTTGGTCGTCGGGGAGGTGGCGGGCGAGGTCGGCCTCGCTGATCATGCCGACCATCCGTTTGTTCTCGATGACGGGGAGGCGGCGGATGCGGTGGGTCTCCATTTCGTGGAGGACGTCGTCGACGTCGGCGTCGGCGTCGATCCAGCGCGGGGTGCCCTCGATGACGTCGGCGGCGGTGCACTGCGAGGGGGTGTGGCCCTCGGCGACGCACTTCACGACGATGTCGCGGTCGGTGACGATGCCGCACAGCCGCTCGTTCTTGTTCTCGTCGCCGATGGGCAGGGCGCCCACACAGTGCTCCCGCATCAGGCGGGCCGCGTGGTCGAGGGTGTCGGTCTTGGAGATCCAGTGGGCACCGGGATGCATGATGTCCTTGGCCGTGGTCATGGTCGCCTCCTGTGTGCGGTGAGCTGCGTCTTTCGCGCGGGTCGCGCGCTGTCCGCCGTGCTTCGTACGTCACGAAGGGCCCTCCCATCGTCGCCCCGCGGCCGTGGCCCCTGAGCGACCGGTGTAGGCCGTACGGGTGACGCGGCGGCCCGGCCGCAGCGCCGTCCCCGCGCCGGGGCCCGCCCCGCCATGCGGGAGAATGGCCGCATGACTCTGTTCCGCGACGACGGCATCGTGCTGCGCACCCAGAAGCTGGGGGAGGCGGACCGGATCATCACCCTGCTGACCCGGGGGCACGGCCGGGTGCGGGCCGTGGCGCGCGGGGTGCGGCGGACGAAGTCGAAGTTCGGGGCGCGGCTGGAACCGTTCTCCCACGTCGACGTGCAGTTCTTCGCCCGGGGCAGCGAGCTGGTCGGACGCGGGCTCCCGCTGTGCACACAGAGCGAGACGATCGCCGCGTACGGTGGCGGCATCGTCACCGACTACGCCCGCTACACGGCCGGCACCGCGATGCTGGAGACCGCCGAGCGGTTCACCGACCACGAGGGCGAGCCGGCGGTGCAGCAGTATCTGCTGCTGGTCGGCGGGCTGCGGACGCTGGCGCGCGGCGAGCACGCCCCGCATCTGGTGCTGGACGCGTTCCTGCTGCGCTCGCTCGCGGTGAACGGGTACGCGCCGAGCTTCGACGACTGCGCCAAGTGCGGGCTGCCCGGTCCCCACCGGTTCTTCTCGGTCGGCTCGGGCGGTGTGGTCTGCGGTGACTGCCGGGTGCCCGGTAGCGTCGTACCCTCCTCGGAGGCCATCGGGCTCCTCGGCGCGCTGCTGACCGGCGACTGGGAGACGGCCGATGCGTGCGAGGCGCGCCATGTCCGGGAGGGCAGCGGGCTCGTCGCGGCGTATCTGCACTGGCATCTGGAGCGGGGCCTGCGTTCCCTCCGGTACGTGGAGCAGTAGGGCGGCGGACCCACCGGGGAGGCGGGGCCCGCCGCCGCAATTCCAGGAATTCAAGGAAAGAGGAGACCGGTCCCATGGCACGACGCGGGATTCTGGGCCGTAACCGACGCGAGTACGTGACGCCCGAGCCGCATCCCTCCGGAGCGCAACCGCCGAGGATTCCGCGGGAACTCGTCCCGAACCATGTCGCCATCGTGATGGACGGCAACGGCCGCTGGGCCAAGCAGCGCGGACTGCCGCGCACCGAGGGCCACAAGGTCGGCGAGGGCGTCGTCCTGGACGTCCTCAAGGGCTGCATCGAAATGGGCGTGAAGAACCTCTCCCTCTACGCCTTCTCGACGGAGAACTGGAAGCGGTCCCCGGAAGAGGTCCGCTTCCTGATGAACTTCAACCGGGACGTCATCCGGCGGCGCCGCGACGAAATGGACGAGCTGGGTATCCGTATCCGCTGGGTCGGGCGGATGCCGAAGCTGTGGAAGTCCGTGGTGCAGGAACTCCAGGTCGCGCAGGAGCAGACCACGGAGAACGACGCGATGACGCTGTATTTCTGCGTGAATTACGGCGGCCGGGCGGAGATCGCGGACGCGGCGGCGGCGATCGCGGCCGATGTGCGGGCGGGAAAGCTGGACCCGGCGAAGGTGACGGAGAAGACCGTCGCCAAGTACATGTACTACCCGGACATGCCCGACGTGGACCTGTTCGTCCGGCCGTCGGGTGAGCAGCGGACGTCGAACTACCTGATCTGGCAGAGCGCCTACGCGGAGATGGTGTTCCAGGACATTCTCTGGCCGGATTTCGACCGCCGGAACCTGTGGGACGCGTGCCTGGAGTACGCGAAGCGCGACCGCCGCTTCGGCGCCGCGCCGGTCGTGGACGGGCAGAGCGCCGTCTGATTCGGCGCCCGCACGGCGAAGGGGCCGCCTCCCGCAGCGGGAGACGGCCCCTTCAACCGTTCACGGACGGTGTCACGCCCGGGAGGCGTCCGGCGCCCCGGCGCACTCGCCGCACGTACCGAAGATCTCGATGGTGTGCGCCACGTCCTGGAAGCCGTGCTCCGCGGCGATCTGGTCCGCCCACTTCTCCACCGCCGGACCCTCCACCTCGACGGCCTTGCCGCACGAGCGGCACACCAGGTGGTGGTGATGGTCGTCGCTGCTGCACCGGCGGTAGACGGCCTCGCCGTCGCTGGTGCGCAGGACATCGACCTCGCCCGCGTCGGCGAGGGACTGCAACGTCCGGTACACGGTGGTCAGGCCGACCGAGTCGCCGCGGTGCTTGAGCATGTCGTGCAGCTCCTGGGCGCTGCGGAACTCGTCGACCTCGTCGAGGGCGGCCGACACCGCTGTACGCTGCCGCGTCGACCGGCCGCGTACCGGAGAACCCGCGCTCGTCGCCACCGTTGCCTCCCTGGGTCGTCAACGTCGTCGGGGGCGTCTGATCGTCCCCTGGATGTGCGTTCGGCCATTGTGCCAGGTGATGCGCGGCCCGCCGGGGGAACGCCGGGCGCGCCCCCGTGGGGCCGCGCCCGCCTTGGGGTCAGACCCGCACGTCGTCGGCCGGGGCGCGGCCGCCCGGTACCTCAAGGGTGCACCCTCCCGGGTCCGCCGCGGCGGCCCGCGCCCGCCGCTTCGCGAGCGGCGCCGCCAGGGCGGTGAACAGCATGAACAGGCCGATCGCCAGCAGCACGATCGACGCGCCCGAGGGGACGTCCACGTAGTACGAGGCGGCGGTGCCGGTCACGGTGACACCGACGCCGATCGCCAGCGCCAGGACGAAGGTCACCGCGAAGCTCCGGCTGACCTGCTGCGCCGCCGCGACCGGGATCACCATCAGGGCGCTGACCAGCAGCAGGCCCACCACCCGCATGGCGACGGTGACGGTGACCGCGGCGGTGACCGCGACCAGGAGGTTCAGCAGCCGCACCGGAAGACCCGTCACCCGGGCGAAGCCCTCGTCCTGGCAGACCGCGAACAGCTGACGGCGCAGCCCGACGGTGATCAGCAGCACCAGCGCGGCGAGGACACAGATCGTCACCATGTCCTGCGGGGCGACGGTGGTGATCGAGCCGAAGAGATACGTACTGAGGTTGGCGTTGGAGCCGGCGTCGGAGAGGTTCATCAGCATCACACCGCCCGCCATGCCGCCGTAGAACAGCATGGCCAGCGCGAGATCGCCGCGGGTCTTTCCGTACCAGCGGATCAGCTCCATGACGACCGAGCCGGCGATGGCGACGGCGGTGGCGACCCACACCGGGCTGGTGTTGAGCAGGAAGCCGAGGCCGACGCCGGTGAGCGCGACATGGCCGATGCCGTCGCCCATCAGGGCCTGGCGGCGCTGGACGAGGTAGATGCCGATGGCCGGCGCGGTGACGCCGACGACGAGGGCGGCGAGCAGGGCCCGCTGCATGAAGGCGTAGTCGAGGATGTCCATGGTCAGCTCAGCAGTCCCGTACGTATGGGTGCCGCGGCCGGATCGGCGTGCGGATGCACGTGGTCGTGGCCGGGCAGGGCGTGCTGGCCGACGGCCTCCGGGGGCGGGCCGTCGTGCACCACACAGCCGTCGCGGAGGACCACCGCGCGGTTGATGAGCGGCTCCAGCGGGCCCAGCTCGTGCAGGACCAGCAGCACGGTGGTGCCCGCCGCGACCTGCTGCCGCAGCGCGTCGGCCAGCACCTCCTGGCTGGCCAGGTCGACCCCGGCCATCGGCTCGTCCATGATCAGCAGCTCGGGTTCGCCGGCCAGCGCGCGGGCGATCAGGACCCGCTGGTGCTGGCCGCCGGAGAGCGCGTCGACCGGGTCCTTGGCACGGTCGGCCATCCCGACCAGCTCCAGGGCGCGCCGTACGGCCGCCCGGTCCGCCTTGCGCAGGAAACCGAGCTTCGTGCGCGCCAGCCGGCCGGAGGTGACGACCTCGGTGACGGTGGCGGGGACGCCGCCGGCCGAGGTGGTGCGCTGCGGGACGTAGCCGACGCGCGCCCAGTCCCGGAACCGGCGGAACTCCGTGCCGAACAGCGACAGCCCGCCGCCCGTCAGCGGCACCTGGCCGATCACCGTACGGACGGTCGTCGACTTGCCGGAGCCGTTGGCGCCGAGCAGGGCGACGACCTCGCCGGAGTGGACGGTCAGGTCGACGCCGCGCAGCACCGGGCGGGAGCCCAGGGTGGCGGTGGCGCCGCGCAGGTCGATGACCGGCGGCCGGGGAGCGGTCGGGTTCATGGTGGTGACCTCCGTCATGTGCGGGAGCGCCGCCGGGGGAGCGGTACGGGAAGAGGCGGGGCTCACTTGCTGCCGAGGGCCTTCTGCAACGCGGTGAGGTTGGCGCGCATCACACCGAAGTAGTCCTTGCCGCGGGACTTGTCCGTGATCCCTTCGAGCGGGTCGAGGACATCGGTCTTCAGCTTGAGGTCGCCGGCCAGGGACTTCGCGGTCGCGGGGTTGGCGATGGTCTCGAAGAAGACCGTGGAGACATGGTGCTTCGCGGCGAGGGTGTGCAGGTCCTTCATGCGGTTGGCGCTGGGCTCGGACTCGGGGTCGAGGCCGCTGATGGCCTCCTCGGTCAGCCCGTAGCGTTCGGCGAGGTAGCCGAAGGCCGCGTGGGTGGTGATGAAGGTGTCCGAGGCGCGGTTCTTCAGGCCGGAGCGGAAGTCCGCGTCCAGCGCCTTCAGCTCCTTGACCAGCGCGTCGGTGTTCTTGAGGTAGTCGGCCTTGTGGGCCGGGTCGGCCTTGGCGAGGGTGCGGCCGACGCCCTCGGCGATCTCGGCGTAGCGCACCGGGTCCAGCCAGACGTGCGGGTCCTGGGCGGCCTCGGCCGTGGAGTGGGAGTGGTTGTCGCCGGTGGTGTGGTGGTGGCCGTCGACCTCGGTGCCGTGCGTCTCCAGGGTGGTCAGCGCGGCCGCGTCGGCGGTGTTCTTGACGCCGGACTGGGCGACGGCCTGGTCGACGGCGGGCTGGAGGCCCTTGAGGTAGACGATCGCGTCGGACTCGCCGAGCTGCGCGGTCTGCTTGGGGGTGAGTTCCAGGTCGTGGGGTTCGACGCCCGGTTTGGTGAGGCCGGTCACCGCGACGTGGGAGCCGCCGATCCGCTCGGCGAGGAATTCCATGGGATAGAAGGACGCCGTCACCTTCACCTTGCCGTCGCCCCCGTTTTCCGTGGCGCCGGAGGAGCAGGCGGTGAGTGCCGTCAGACCGAGGAGGCAGACGGCCGCGGTGGATATGCGGCGACGTATGTTCATGACACTCATTTTCAACAAAGATGGAAACGATTGTCAACAAGGGTGGACGCCGAGGGGGTGGTGACGGATGGTGCGCGAATGGCGCCGGAGAGTTCCGATCGGGGGAATTCCGCGTCCCGCGCACGGGGCATCCCGGGCCTCTCCGGGGCGAAGGGGAAAGCGGCCCTCCGCCGATTTGGCCCGGGGGGTGGGCCCGCCGGTAACCTGAGTCATTCGCTGTTCGTCGTCGTATGAAGAGAGCACCGTGGCCGCCGACAAGATCGACACCATCGTCAGCCTGAGCAAGCGCCGTGGCTTCGTCTACCCCTGCAGTGAGATCTACGGCGGTTCCCGTGCCGCCTGGGACTACGGCCCGCTCGGCGTCGAGCTCAAGGAGAACCTCAAGCGTCAGTGGTGGCGCGCCATGGTCACCTCGCGCGACGACGTCGTCGGTATCGACTCGTCCGTGATCCTCGCTCCCGAGGTCTGGGTGGCGTCCGGCCACGTCGCCACCTTCACCGACCCGCTCACCGAGTGCACCTCCTGCCACAAGCGCTTCCGCGCGGACCACCTGGAAGAGGCGTACGAGGCCAAGCACGGCCGGCTGCCCGAGAACGGCCTCGCCGACCTGAACTGCCCCCACTGCGGCAACAAGGGCGCCTTCACCGAGCCCAAGCAGTTCTCCGGCCTGCTCTCCACCCACCTCGGCCCGTCCCAGGACACCGCCTCCGTCGCCTACCTGCGCCCCGAGACCGCGCAGGGCATCTTCACCAACTTCGCCCAGGTCCAGCAGACCTCGCGCAAGAAGCCGCCGTTCGGTATCGCGCAGATGGGCAAGTCCTTCCGGAACGAGATCACCCCCGGAAACTTCATCTTCCGCACCCGCGAGTTCGAGCAGATGGAGATGGAATTCTTCGTCAAGCCGGGCGAGGACGAGAAGTGGCACGAGTACTGGATGGAGCAGCGCTGGAACTGGTACACCGACCTCGGCCTGCGCGAGGAGAACATCCGGTGGTACGACCACCCCAAGGAGAAGCTCTCCCACTACTCCAAGCGCACCGCTGACATCGAGTACCGCTTCAACTTCGGCGGCACCGAATTCTCCGAGCTGGAGGGCGTGGCCAACCGCACCGACTACGACCTCTCCTCGCACGCCAAGGCGTCCGGCCAGGACCTCTCCTACTTCGACCAGGAGGCCGGCGAGCGCTGGACCCCCTACGTCATCGAGCCCGCAGCCGGCGTGAACCGCGCCATGCTCGCCTTCATGCTCGACGCCTACGTCGAGGACGAGGCCCCCAACGCCAAGGGCAAGATGGAGAAGCGCACCGTCATGCGCCTCGACCCGCGCCTGGCGCCGGTCAAGGTCGCGGTGCTGCCGCTGTCCCGCAACCCGCAGCTCTCCCCGAAGGCCAAGGGCCTCGCCGCCGACCTGCGCAAGAACTGGAACATCGAGTTCGACGACGCGGGCGCCATCGGCCGCCGCTACCGCCGCCAGGACGAGATCGGCACCCCGTTCTGCGTCACCGTCGACTTCGACACCCTCGACGACAACGCGGTGACCGTGCGCGAGCGCGACACCATGAAGCAGGAGCGGGTCAGCCTGGACCAGATCCAGGCGTACCTGGGCGCGCGCCTCATCGGCTGCTGACACCCTTCCGCACGACCGCCGGCCGGTCCCGGGTCTTCCGGGGCCGGCCGGCGTCGTCGTACGGGCGGCCGCTCGGCGCGGCGGGCGCTCAGGCGCGGCGGGTGAGGGACACGCACAGGGCCGCCAGGGGGAGTTCGGCGGCCAGGGCCATCGCGAGGGCGATCGCCAGCTCCGGGCCCGGGGCGGCGGTGGCCACATCGACGCAGGCGTCCGCGACGAGCAGCAGGGCCGCGACGGCCGCCGGGGCGCGGTGGCGCGGGTCCGCGCGCAGCAGCCGGGTACCGGCGGCGAGCAGACAGACGGACTCCACGACGTCCAGCGCCACCCAGGCCGCGGCCTCGGCCGGCGGCAGCGTCCCGGCGAGATAGCCGAGCCACGGCAGCAGCGCCAGCCCGGCGCCGGTCAGCACACGGCCCTGGAGGCGGCGCCGGTCGCGGACGGGACGGCCGTGGGAGGCCCCGGGGGTTCCGTAACCGCGCGACGGGCAACGGGAGTTGAGGAGCGCGAGGGACATGGCGGACGTCTCTTCCGGATCGGCTGAACCCGGCCTTCGGGCTCGTCCACCAGCCTCCGTGCGCACGCCCCGCGAATCAGTAGCGTGCCTGTCCGACCTGGGGTGGCACCAGCTATACCCCAGGACCGGAAACCGGCTTCATGGTGGCGCCGTGACCAGGCCGCATACGGTTGTGTCATGACCATTCCGCCCCGGCTGCGCCGCTCCCTCCTGCGTCTGCGGCGCGACCTGCTCTTCCTCGCCGCCGGGGTGCCGCCGCACCTGCTGACGGTGCCGTTGTTCGTCTGGGCGGGGTACCTCGTCGCCTACACGCTCGCCGGGACCTCCTCGAACGCTCCGGTGGTCCTGCCCGTCCCCCTGGTGCTGATCGCCGTCGCCGGTTACGGGCTGACCGAGGCGCAGCGGTGGCGGTTCCGGGCGCTGTGCGGGGTGGAGCTGCCCCGGCAGGGATTCCGGCAGGCGCGGCGGCAGTTCGGCTACCACTGCCTGATCGGGCCGCTGCTCGGGACGCTCGAACTCCTCGTTCTCGCCCTGCTGGTGGCCGGTGCCGTGGCGGCCACCGTACTGATCTGGATCTGGGCGGTGTCCTGGCAGTGGCGGATCGAGCATGTCGGGTACTCCACCCAGGCCGCCTATGTCACCGTGCTCGGGCTGGTGGCGCTCGCCGCCGTACCGCCGCTGGCCGCGCAGTTGGTGCGGCTGGAGAACCTGGTGGGGCGTGCGGTGCTCGGCGTCAGCCGCTCCGAGGAGCTGGAACGGCGGGTGGAGGACCTGACCGAGAGCCGGGCCGGGGCGGTCGCCGCGGCCGACGCCGAACGCCGGCGCATCGAACGCGATCTGCACGACGGCGCACAGCAGCGGCTGGTGTCCCTGGCGCTGAACCTGGGCCTGGCCAAGGCCACCCTCACCGATCTGCCGCCCGAGGCGAAGCAGGTCATCGACGCGGCCCACCAGGAGGCGAAGGATGCCATCGAGGAACTGAGCGCCCTCGTCCGGGGCCTGCACCCGTCCGTCCTCGACGAACTCGGCCTGGACGCCGCGCTCTCCGGACTCGCCGCCCGCGCCCCGCTGCCCGTCCGGCTCTACGTCGACATGGACGGGCGGGTGACGCCGGCGATCGAGGGCGTCGCGTACTTCGTGGTGTCCGAGGCGCTGACCAATGTCGCCAAGCACGCGGGGGAGGCGACCGGGGCGGAGGTGAACGTCACCCGGCTCGGCACCATCCTGCGGGTGGTGGTCACCGACGACGGGCCCGGCGGCGCCGACCCGGCGAAGGGGAGCGGCCTTCAGGGGCTCGCCCAACGGGTGCGCTCGGTGGACGGTACGTTCCGGATGAGCAGTCCCGTAGGGGGACCGACCATGATGAGTGTGGAGCTGCCGTGCCCCAGGTGAAACGCGCCGTGATCGCCGAGGACTCCGTCCTGCTGCGGATAGGGCTGGTCAAGGTGGTGGAGATGGCCGGCTTCGAGGTGGCGGCCGAGACCGGTGACGCGGAGGCGCTGCTGGCGGCGGTCGGCGAACACCGGCCCGATCTGGTCCTGGCCGATGTCCGGATGCCGCCCGGCTTCACCGACGAGGGCGTCCGCGCCGCCCTGACGATCCGCCGCGAACACCCCGGGACCGCTGTACTGCTGCTCTCCCAGTACGTCGAGGAACGCTACGCGACCGATCTGCTCGCGGCGAACACCAGCGGCGTGGGCTATCTGCTCAAGCAACGGGTCGCCGACGTCGAGGAGTTCATCGAGGCGCTGCGCCGGGTCGCGTCCGGCGGCACCGCCCTGGACCCGCAGGTCGTCGCCCAACTCCTGGTACGACGCGCCAGCGACCCGCTGGAACGGCTGACCGCCCGTGAGCGCGAGGTCCTGGCCCTGATGGCCGAGGGACGCTCCAACGCCGGCATCGCCGCCCGCCTCGTCGTCAGCGAGAGCGCCGTCGCCAAGCACATCAACAACATTCTGGCCAAACTCGACCTGCCGAAGGCCGAGGCGGACCATCGGCGGGTGTTGGCGGTGCTGCATTTCCTGGGGGTGGGGTGAGGGGCGGCCCTTCGGGCGGGGCCTTAGCGCCGGGCGGGGCTCCGGCGTTGCGCCGGGCCCGATGGTCTCGGTGGCCCGATGGTCTCGGTGGGCCGGACGGCCCGGTGCCGGGGCGTCGCCGGTGGCGATGGCCGCGGGCCAAGCGGGTCAGCGCAGGGTGCGAGGTAGACGGAGGCCGAGGAGGGTGGTGCCCAGGACCAGGAGCAACTGGGTCAGAAGGGTCGCCAGGAGGGCGTCCCGGATGCCGGTCGCCGGCACGACGGTGAGGAAGAGGGTGCCGAGCGTGGCGACGCCGAGCGCCAGTCCCGACTGCTGCGTGGTGACCATCACCCCGCCACCGACCCCCGCCTGTGCCACGGGAAGCTCGCTCAGCACGATCCGGAGCAGCACCGGCAGCACCAGCCCCTGGCCCGTGCCCAGCACCGCCATGCTCGGCACCAGCCCCGCGACCCCCACCCCGGGCCAGCCCGCGTACAGGGTCAGGACCAGCAGGACGAGACCGGTCGCCTGGACGAGTGAGCCCGCGATCACCACCCGCCGCCCGAAGCGCGCCACCAGCCGGGGGCCCGCGAGCGAGGCGAGGAAGAACATGACGCACAGCGGCAGCAGCGAGAGCCCCGCCGCCAGCGGGCCGTAGCGCAGCCCGTCCTGGAGCGCGACGGCCACCACGAACATGAAGCCGCCGAAGCCGACGCTGAAGGGGACGATCATCGCGAGCCCGCCGCGTACCGAGGGGACACGCAGCAGCGACAGCGGCACCAGGGGCGTGGTGCCCGCACGCTCGGCACGCCGTTCGACCAGGAGGAACGCGCCCGCCGCGAACGGGAAGACGGCGAGCAGCAGCCACGACCACAGGGGCCAGCCGGCCGCGCGCCCCTCGGTCAGCGGCAGCAGCAGGGCGAGCAGCGCGGCGGCCAGCAGCGCGGTACCGGGGACGTCCACCCGGGCCGGGCGCGCCGAGCGGGTCTCGGGGACCGTCCGGGCGGCCAGCAGCCAGGCCGCCACCGCGATCGGCACGTTCACCAGGAACACCGCGCGCCAGCCGATTCCGGCCGGGGCCACCGAGACCAGCAGCCCGCCGAGCACCTGCCCGACGGCGCTGGAGACCCCGCCCGTACCGCCGTACAGGCTCAGGGCCCGGGCCCGCCGGGCACCGCTGGTGGTGGCCTGGATCGTCGCCAGTACCTGGGGGAGCAGCAGCGCGGCCGCGGCCCCCTGGGCGATGCGGGCGATCACCAGCGTCCAGGCGTCCGGGGCCAGGCCGCAGGCGAGCGAGGTCAGTCCGAAGGCGGTGAGCCCCCACAGGAACAGCCGCCGCCGGCCCGCCGTGTCGCCGAGGCGGCCGCCCAGGACCAGCAGCATGGCGTAGGCGACGCCGTATCCGGCCACCACCATCTCCAGCATCGCGGGGCCCGCGGCGAGGTCGTGGTCGATGGTCGGCAGCGCGACATTGACGATGAAGAAGTCGATCATCGGCAGGGCCGCGCCCAGCAGGACGGTCAGCAGGCCCAGCGGGGTGAGGAGGGAGGGCGCGCCGCCGTCCGCCGCCCCGGTGGGAGCGGGGACGGCGGGGGACGGTGCGACGGAAGTGGGTGTACGGGGATCGCTCACGGGGAAACGATCGTCGCCCGCTCAGAGGGGTACCAGACGCTGCTCATCCTGGTACTGCCGCTACCTGGTAACCGGCTGGGCCCTTGGGCACCCTGGAGGGATGACCGTGCCCCTCTCCCCTCCC
>NZ_JCANQV010000098.1:0-20159 GCF_059553635.1 Candidatus Streptomyces philanthi | reverse complement strand
TGCACCGGCACTGCCTGGACGCGTTCGGCTACGGGCCCAAGACGCTCGCCCGGGTGCTGCGCCTCGTCCGGGCCCTGCGGCTGGCACGCGACGGCGTCCCCTACGCCGAGGTGGCGGCCCGCGCCGGGTACGCGGACCAGGCCCATCTGGCCCGTGACGTGCGGGCTCTGGCGGGGGCTCCGATGGGGGCGGTCCTGCGCGCGGGTTAACGTGTCCGTTATGGACTACCAGGCCGTACTTGAGGAGGTAGCGGCCTTTGCGCGGCCGTTCGCGGGACAGGGACAGGTCGCCGACTACATACCGGCGCTGGCGCGGGTGGACGCCGACCGCTTCGGCATAGCCCTCGCCGACACCCACGGCGATGTGTACGGCGCCGGCGACTGGGAGGTCCCCTTCTCCGTCCAGTCGATGTCCAAGCTGTTCTCGCTGGCCCTCGTGATGGCCAACGCGCACGACCAGGACGACATCTGGAAGCGCGTGGGCCGGGAACCGTCCGGGACGCCGTTCAACTCCCTCGTCCAGCTGGAGTGGGAGAACGGCATCCCCCGCAACCCCTTCATCAACGCGGGCGCGCTGGTCGTCACCGACCGGCTCCAGACCCTCACCGGTGACGCGAGCACCACGATGCTGCACTTCCTGCGGGAGGAGAGCGGCAACCCCGATCTCGCCTTCGACCAGGTGGTGGCCGACTCCGAGGCCGCCCACGGGGACCGCAACGCCGCGCTGGCGCACTTCATGGCGTCCTTCGGCAACCTGGAGAACCCGGTCCCCAGCGTCATCGAGCACTACTTCTGGCAGTGCTCGATCGAGATGAGCTGCCGGGACCTCGCGACGGCGGGCGGCTTCCTGGCCCGCCACGGCCTGCGGGCCGACGGCAGCAGGCTCCTCCAGGCCCGCGAGGCCAAGCGGATCAACGCGGTCATGCTGACCTGCGGCACGTACGACGCGGCCGGGGAGTTCGCCTACCGGGTCGGGCTGCCGGCCAAGAGCGGGGTGGGCGGCGGCATCATCGCGGTGGTGCCGGGACGCTGCACGCTGTGCGTGTGGAGTCCGGGTCTGGACCGGCGCGGCAACTCCGTCGCGGGCGCGGCGGCCCTGGACCACTTCACGACGCTGACCGGCTGGTCGGTGTTCTGACGCGCGGCCCGGCGGCGGGCGCTGCGTTGTGGGGGCCCGCACGGCGGCGCATCGTGGGCGTAGGAGGTGCAGTGCCATGGAGCACGAGATGCGCGCCGAATACGCGGAAGGGATCACGCCCGGGGCCGATGCCCCGGTGAAGAACTGGCACATGGTCCGCAGGCACGGCATCAAGGCGATGTGCGGGCGGATGCTGTCCGAGGACGCCGCCACCCGGACGGCCGAAGCCTGGGGCACGCCCGAGGGGGAGCCGTTCTGCTTCGTCTGCGGCGCGATGTATCTGCGCGAGGTGCCGTAGCGGGGGCGGGCGGCCGCCCCCGCCACGGTGTCTAGTGGTTCTCTTCCAACGGGGCGAAGAGTTCCACGCCGTGTCCGTCCGGGTCCTGGACGACGGCGTAGCGCTGCCCCCAGAACGCGTCCCATGGGGCCTTCTCGCTGGTGTACCCGGCGGCGGTCAGCTCGGCGTGGACCCGGTCGACGCCGGCCGGGCCGTCGCAGGCGAACGCCAGGCCCCTGGGGGCACCGGCCTGCGGCGGTGTCCACTCCGGGTCGATGGCGCGGGCCGTCTCGTGGGTGTCCCACATCAGCCGCAGCCCGCCCGGGAGGGCCGCCTCCGCGTGCGGGGCGGTGTCCGCCTCGGCGGGTACGTCGAGGCCGAGACGGCGGTAGAAGGCGAGGGAGGCGGCCATGTCGGCCACGGTGAGGCCGATGGCCGCGAGGCGGGGGAGGGGCGGTGTCGCTGTCATGCGGCGAGCGTAGGCAGGGGTCGGGGCACCGGTCTTGAACGAATCGGACACGGTGCCCCCGCCCTCACGGGCAGCGGATGATCTGCCCCGCGTACGAGAGGTTGCCGCCGAACGCGAACAGCAGCACCGGGGCACCGGAGGGGATCTCGCGGCGTTCGACCAGCTTGGACAGGGCGAGCGGTACCGAGGCCGCCGAGGTGTTGCCGGAGTCGACGACGTCGCGGGCGACGACCGCGTTGACCGCGCCGATCCGCGCGGCCAGCGGCTCGATGATCCGCAGATTGGCCTGGTGCAGCACGATGCCCGCCAGGTCCTCGGGGCGCACGCCGGAGCGCGCGCAGACCGAGCGGGCGATCTCGGGGAGCCGGGTGGTCGCCCAGCGGAAGACGGCCTGGCCCTCCTGCGCGAACCGGGGCGGCTCGCCCTCGATGCGGACGGCGTTGCCCATCTGCGGGACGGAACCCCAGGTCACCGGGCCGATCCCCGGTTCGGGCGAGGCGGTGACAAGGGCGGCGCCCGCGCCGTCACCGGCCAGGACGCAGGTGGACCGGTCCGTCCAGTCGATCATGTCGGTGAACTTCTCGGCGCCGATGACCAGGGCACGGGTGGCGGAACCGGCGCGGATGGCGTGGTCGGCGGTGGCCAGCGCGTGGGTGAAGCCGGAGCAGACGACGTTGATGTCCATCGCCGCCGGGGCGTCCAGGCCGAGCCGGGCGGCGACCCGGGCCGCGGTGTTGGGGCTGCGGTCGGTGGCGGTGCAGGTCGCCACCAGCACCAGGTCGATGTCGGCGGCGGGCACCCCGCCCGCGGCCAGGGCCTTGGCCGCCGCCGCGGCCGCCATCGCGTCGACGGTCTCGTCCGCCGCCGCGACATGGCGGGTGCGGATGCCGACCCGGCTGCGTATCCAGGCGTCGTCGGTGTCGACGATCGCGGCGAGATCGTCGTTGGTGAGCACGTCGGAGGGCTGGTAATGGCCGAGCGCCAGGACACGTGACCCCGTCATGCGTTCCCCCTCTGTCCGTGGGTGGTGCGGTTGTCCGTACATGAACCCTTACCCGGTGGGACGGTGTCCGACCAGTGTCGCCGCCAGGGGGCGCCGGCCCGCTGTGCCTTCCGCCAATCTTCCGGCGTCCCAACTGGAGAGATCCGCCCTTCGTACCTGGTACGACGCACGGCGGCCCCCGGACGGACCGGGGGCTGCCGCGAGCGGGAACGGGGCGCGAAGAGTCAGACGTGCGCCCCCACCGCGCCGGTGGCCGCCTCCCGCGCCAGCGGCCGGAAGCGGCGCAGCCGCAGGCTGTTGCCGACGACGAAGACGGACGAGAACGCCATGGCCGCGCCCGCGATCATCGGGTTGAGGAGCCCGGCGGCCGCCAGCGGGAGCGCGGCGACGTTGTAGCCGAACGCCCAGAACAGGTTGCCCTTGATGGTGCGCAGGGTGGCGCGGGCGAGCCGGATGGCGTCCGCCGCGGTCCGCAGATCGCCGCGGACCAGGGTGAGGTCACCGGCCGTGATGGCGGCGTCCGTGCCGGTGCCCATGGCGAGACCGAGGTCGGCGGTGGCGAGCGCCGCGGCGTCGTTGACACCGTCACCGACCATGGCGACCGTCCGGCCCTCGGCCCGCAGCCGCTCGACGACGGCGACCTTCTCCTCGGGCAGCACCTCGGCGATCACGTCGTCGATGCCGACCTCGGCCGCCACCGCCTCGGCCACCGCCCGGTTGTCCCCGGTCAGCAGGACCGGCGTCAACCCCAGCGCCCGCAGCCTGCGCACCGCCTCGGCGCTGGTCGGCTTGACCGCGTCGGAGACGACGAGGACCGCGCGCGGCGCGCCGTCCCAGCCGACGACGACCGCGGTCCGGCCGGCCGCCTCCGCCTCGTCCAGGGCCGCCGCCAGTGCGGGCGGCAGCGGCGCGCCCGGCACGTCCCCCGTCCCCTCGGTGAACAGCCGCGGCCGCCCCACCAGCACGTCGTGGCCGCCGACCCGGCCCCGTACGCCGAGGCCGGGAACATTGGCGAAGTCCGCGGGCACCGGCAGGACGCCCGAGGGCTCGGCGGCCTCGGCGGCGGTGGCGACGGCACGGGCGATGGGGTGCTCGGAGGAGTGCTCCAGGGCGCCGGCCAGCCGCAGCGCCTCGTCGCGGGAGACGCCCTCGTCCGGGTGCACACCGGTCAGCGCCATCACGCCCGTGGTGACCGTTCCGGTCTTGTCGAGGACGACGGTGTCGACCTTGCGCGTGGTCTCCAGGACCTCGGGCCCCTTGAGGAGGACGCCGAGCTGGGCGCCGCGCCCGGTGCCGACCATCAGCGCGGTCGGGGTGGCCAGGCCCAGGGCGCAGGGGCAGGCGATGATCAGTACGGCGACCGCCGCGGTGAAGGCGGCCACCGCGCCCGCGCCGGTCAGCAGCCAGTAGCCGAGCGTGCCGAGGGCCAGGAGGATGACGACGGGGACGAAGACGGCGGAGATCCGGTCGGCCAGGCGCTGCGCCGCGGCCTTGCCGTTCTGTGCCTCCTCGACCAGCCGCGCCATCCGCGCGAGCTGGGTGTCGGCGCCGACACGGGTCGCCTCGACGACGAGCCGTCCCCCGGCGTTGACGGTGGCGCCGGTGACCGCGTCGCCGGGGCCGACCTCGACGGGCACGGACTCGCCGGTGAGCAGCGAGGTGTCGACGGCCGAGGAGCCCTCCACGACCGTGCCGTCGGTGGCGATCTTCTCGCCCGGACGGACCACGAACCGGTCGCCGACACCGACCTCGCTGATCGGCACCCGGACCTCCCGCCCGTCCCGCAGGACGGCGGCGTCCTTGGCGCCCAGCTCCATCAGCGCGCGCAGCGCCGCGCCCGCCCGCCGCTTGGCGCGGGCCTCGAAGTAGCGGCCCGCCAGGATGAACGTGGTGACGCCGGCCGCGGCCTCCAGATAGATGGCGCCGCTGCCGTCGGTGCGGGCGATGGTCAGCTCGAAGGGGTGCGTCATGCCGGGCATGCCCGCGGTGCCGAAGAACAGCGCCCACAGCGACCAGCCGAAGGCGGCGAGGGTACCCATCGAGATCAGGGTGTCCATGGTGGCGGCGCCGTGCCGCAGATTGGTCCACGCCGCGGTGTGGAACGGCAGGGCGCCCCAGACGACCACGGGGGCGGCGAGCGTCAGCGACAGCCACTGCCAGTGGGTGAACTGGAACAGCGGCACCATCGCCATCAGCACCACCGGCACCGACAGCGCCAGGGAGACGAGCAGTCGGCGGCGGAGCCCGGCGAGCGGGTCGCCCTCCGGTGGCGGGGCGCCCTCCTCCTCGCCCTCGGGGGCCGCCGAGGGGGCCGGGGCGGCGGGGCGGGGGAGTGCGGCGGTGTAGCCGGTGCGCTCGACGGTGGCGATCAGGTCGTCGGTCCCGACGCCGCTGCCCTCCGCGACCTCCACCTGTGCCTTCTCGGTGGCGTAGTTGACGGTCGCGGTGACGCCCTCCATCCGGTTGAGCTTCTTCTCGACGCGGGCGGCGCAGGACGCGCAGGTCATCCCCCCGATCTCCAACTCGATGGGGTGCCCTCCGGTCAAGGTGGTCATGGCGGCTGCTCCTCGGTGAGGGTCCTCGGTGATGTGAGTGGGGCACCTGATGCTCATGAAACACCCGTGGTGCCCTGTGGGCTTCCCTGAGAGGAAACCATATACCCCCCAGGGGTATTCCGTCACGCCGCCGCGCCCCCGGACGCCGGCCCCGGAGGCACGCCCGTCCACCCGATCGCGCCCGCCACCGGATCGGCGGAAGCGGGCCTCGTCCCGTACCGCACGGATTCCCGCCGCGCCATACTGGGCCCGTGCCGATGATCAGCAATCTGCGCAGGGCCGTACGGCTCCCGCAGCCGCACGCCCGCGGGGTCGACCTCAGCCACCCGGCGCGCTCGCCCCTCGGCACCGCCGTCGTCAACTGCGTGGTGTACGAGAAGGGGGTACGCCGCGGCGCCGGCGACCCGGCCGAGGTCGCGATACGCCGGGTCCGCGAGAGGGGCTCCGGCTTCGTGTGGATCGGGCTGCACGAACCGTCCGAGGCGGAGTTCGCCGGCATCGCCGACCTGTTCGGCCTGCACCCGCTCGCCGTCGAGGACGCCGTCCACGCCCATCAGCGCCCCAAGCTGGAGCGCTACGACGACTCCCTCTTCACCGTCTTCCGCACCGTCCGCGAGCAGCGCGCCGACACCGGGGAGGCCGTACGGACCGGCGAGCTGATGGTCTTCACCGGCCCCGACTTCGTCATCACCGTCCGGCACGGCGGCCACGGCTCACTCGGCCCGCTGCGCGAGCAACTGGAGAACACCCCCGACCAGCTCGCCCTCGGTCCCTCGGCCGTCCTGCACGCCATCGCCGACCTCGTGGTCGACGACTACCTGGACGCCGTCGCCGCCGTCGAGGGCGACATCGAGGACGTCGAGAGCGAGGTCTTCTCCCCGGGGAGGACCACCGGCGCCGCCCGCATCTACCGCCTCAAACGGGAACTCCTCGGCCTCAAGCACGCGGCCGCCCCGCTGGCCGGCCCCCTCCACACCCTCGCCACCCGCCCCCTGCCGGTTGTCGACCCGCGCACCAGGACGTACTTCCGTGACGTCGCCGACCACCTGACCCAGGTCACCGAGCGCATCACGTCCTTCGACGAACTGCTCAACTCGATACTCCAGGCACATCTGGCCCAGGTCACCATCGCCCAGAACGAGGCCATGCGCCGGATCAGCGCCTGGGTCGCGATCCTCGCCGTACCGACCATGGTCTGCGGCGTCTACGGGATGAACTTCGCGTATCTGCCGGAGAAGGACTGGACGTACGGCTACCCGCTGGTGATCGCCGCACTGCTGGTGATCTGCTGGTGCGTCCACCGGGCGTTCAAGCGCAACGGGTGGCTGTAGGCCGCTTCCGCGGAACGCCCGTCTGTCCCGGTTCCCTGTTTCGGCGCGCCGACCGTCACCAGCGGTACGGCCATGCCCCGGGTCACCGTCCGCCCCCGCCCACACGTAAGCGGTGGGGCTCACACGGAGCCCCACCGCCTCACCGCACACAGAGGGTGCTTCCCCGGGCGTCCGCCCCTCCGGCCGGCCGTGCCGTCGGGACGTCACACCATCAGGGCGTCACACCGTCAGGAGTTCTTGCCGGCCGACACGCTCGCCAGGCCGTAGGCCCAGAGCCGGTCGACCTGGGCGCGCTCGGTCGCGTTCGGCTGGGTGTTCTGGCAGGAGGTGCCGGGGCCGCCGCCGGACATCAGCTCGCTGCACGGGCCGGAGTAGTGGTCCGGCAGACCCAGGACGTGGCCGGTCTCGTGCGCGACCACGCGGGTCGAGTTGTACTGCTGGTTCTGCTGGTAGTCCAGGAAGACGTAACCACGCCCGTGGCCGTCGGTGCTGGCGTACGAACCGCGCGGGTCGTTGCCCTCGCGGTAGCTGAAGTCGTTGCCGCCGGACTGGAGCTTGACGTTGTTGACCGCGCTGTTCCAGATCTGCGCGCTCTGCGCTATCTGGTTCGCGAACGACGGCGCGCCGCTCGCGTTGTAGCGGAGGGTGACCGTCTTCAGGCCGGGGTTGGCCTTCAGCTTCGCCTGAGCCTTCTTCATGACGGCGTCGAAGAAGGCCTTGTCGTTGGCCTTCGCGTCGGCCGACCCGGTGTAGGCCGCGATCGAGGCGGGAGTGCTCTTGGTGGCGTGGGAGACGGGAGAGGCTGCCGACACCGGCGCGGCTGCGGTCAGCGCGGCAGCGAGGCCCAGACCGAGCGCCGCCGACAGCGCCGTCTTGGGAGATCTCATAATGGGGGGCTCCTTCGATTCCGAGGGCCGTACGGCCGCCGTGTGGGGCGGCGACCGGGACCCAGGGACTTCTTGGTGACGCTGAGTCTGAACGCTGTTCACCTGCTGTACGGAGATTCCATATGGCGATAGCACCGCCCAATACCCGCAGGAAAACCGACCGGTTCGCCCATACCGGAGAGGCTGGTGCGAGGCGCGAGGCCGTCGTTATGCTCCGGGCGTGGAGCTTGAGGTGAGGCATTTGCGCGCGCTGTGCGCCATCGCCGACTGCGGCAGCGTCCGCAGGGCGGCCCGGCAGCTCGGCATGACCCAGCCGTCCCTGACGACCCAGCTCCACCGCATCGAAAAGGCCCTCGGCGGCCAGCTCTTCGTCCGCGGCGCCACCGGCAGCCGGCCGACACCGCTGGGACACTCGGTCCTCTGCCGCGCCCGGCCGATAGTCGCCGACATGCGCGCCCTGCTCGACGAGATCGCCGTCGCCTCCGTACGCGACCGCGGCAGCCGGCTGCGCATCGGCAGCACCGGCTCCCGCGCCGTCGCCGGCTGGCTGCGCCGCCTGCGCGCCCGCCTCCCGGACACCGAGACCTCGATACGCGTCGACGTCTCCGCCAACGCCCTCCTCCAGATGGCCGCCGCCGGGCAGCTCGACGTCGTCTTCGTCCACGAGGTCGAGGGCGCCCCCCTCCAGATCCCCAACGGCCTCGTCGAACGCGAACTCCTCGCCCGGGAACCGCAGTTCATGGCCCTCCCCTCGGCCCACCCGGCCGCCGCCGACCCCGTCGTCAAACTCACCGACCTCGCCGACGACCAGTGGATGGTCGACCCGACGGCGGACGGCGAATGGGCCGGCCTGCGCCGCGTCTGGACCGCCGCCGGCTTCAGCCCCCGCGTCGTCCACGGCGACTACCTCACCGCCTCCGACCTGGTCACCGCCGGCGAGGTCATCACCCCCTGCCAGCCCAGCTCCCGCGCCCGCACCGGCATGGTCATCCGCCCCCTCGAAGGCGACCCCCTGGCCGTCCGCCTCTTCATGGCCTGCCGCCCCGACACCCCCCTCCCCGCCCCACCCGAGGCCCTCTTCACCGACCTCGCCGCCGCCTACCGCGAAATCGCCTGGTCCAGCACCGCCTACCGCACCTGGCTCATGCGCAACGAGGAACTGCTGCCGGTGGCGAACTGAGGGGGCCGGCTCCCGGGCCCCGTCGTCCCACGCGACGGCGGAAGCGACTGCGGGGGCTGCCGCTCACTCCCGCTCCGCCGCACCGGGAGGAACACGACGCGAGCGCGCCCGGACCGCCTTCCCGACAGGCCGACGGAGACGGCGGCCGACCGCGCCGGCGAGAGCGGTCACGATCCGGAGTCCCCTGCCGTGCTCATCGCCGGGCATCGGCCTCCGGCAGTTCGTGCGGGCGACGGCCCGCGGCGGACACGGACGACGTGGTGCTCCCGACGACGTCGTCGGGCCGCCGGACGTCCACGAGCCACGCACCCGGCCCGCTCGTCGCGGCAGGCCTTCCGTCCCCCGTGGACGGTCCACCGCATGGGCCCAGTGCCTGTCCCGGATGCGGCCTGACGGGACGTAGCACCCGCCCCCGAGGCCCCCGAAACCCACCGCGCCCGGCCCCGAGCCCCCGAAGGGGCCCCGCGGACCGGGTGCGGTATTCGACCCGCGGGCGGAAGCCGCGGGCCAGAAGGATCAGAAGAAGATCAAGCCTTCTTGGTCTCCCAGAAGATCTTGTCGATCTGGGCGATCAGGTCCAGGGCCTTCTGGCCGGTGGCCGGGTCGTTGGAGGCCTTGGCGGCGCTGAGGGCCTTGAGGGTGTCGTTGACGAGCTGGTGGAGCTCCGGGTACTTCTCGAAGTGCGGGGGCTTGAAGTAGTCGCTCCACAGCACCGAGATGTGGTGCTTGGCCAGCTCGGCGCGCTGCTCCTTGATCAGGACGGCGCGGGTGCGGAAGTCCGCGTCCTCGTTGGCCTGGTACTTCTCCTGGACGGCCTTGACGGACTCGGCCTCGATGCGGGCCTGGGCGGGGTCGTACACGCCGCAGGGCAGGTCGCAGTGGGCGCTGACCTTGACCTTGGGGGCGAACAGGCGGGAGAGCATGTTCTGTCCTTCCTCGTGATCGTCTTCTCAGGTGCGAGATTACTCGGTGACGGAAGGGTTTTCCCGTCCGGGCCGGGGGTCCTAGGGCGAAAGGACCGGCCAGGCCCGGGCCGGAGGCGGGGTGGGGCAGGAGCGGTGGCTCCGGTTCCGCCGGGGGAGGATGGAGGGGTGGACGGGTCGGAAGGCGGCGGGGCCGGGAGGTGCGGGATGCCGGAGCGGGCGGGTGAGCGCGGGGTGCGGGACGGGCGCGGGGGGCCGGTGGGGGCTTTCGGGCTGGCCGAGGTGTACAACCCGTCGATGGTGCCGACGCTCCTTCCGGGGGATCAGCTGCTGCTGCGGTACGGGGGGCGGGTGCGGCCGGGGGACGTGGTGGTGGTGCGGCATCCGTTCCGGCAGGACCTGCTGATCGTCAAGCGGGCCGTGGAGCGGCGGGACGGCGGCTGGTGGGTGCGGGGCGACAATCCGTTCGTGGAGAACGACAGCCGGGAGTTCGGGGTGGTGCCCGACGGGCTGGTGGTCGCCCGGGGGCTGCTGCGGCTGCGGCCGCCGCGCGGGGTTCAGCCCTCGCCGCGTGCGCTGCTGTCCTGGGCCTTCTGCGCGGTCCGGCCGCTCAGCTCGCTCTCCCGGCGCTTGCGGGCGCGGTAGGCGGCGACGTTGGCGCGGGTCGCGCAGCGGTCGGAGCAGTAGCGGCGCGAGCGGTTGGTCGAGGTGTCGAGGTAGACGTTGCGGCAGGGGCGCGCCTCGCAGATGCCGAGCCGGTCGACGCCGAGTTCGGTGAGGTGGAAGGCGAGGCCCATGGAGGCGGTCGCGGCGTAGCCGGCGGTGGCGTTGGCGGCGTGGTCGGCGATGTGCAGATGCCAGTCGGGGCGGCCGTCGGCGTCGCGGAACTCGTGGCCGGAGATCTGGGGGCTGACGGGGAACTCCATCATCAGGGCGTTGAGGAGGTCCACGGCCCGGACCTCGTCGCCGGCGTCGGCGGCCTCGAAGACGGCGCGCAGCCGGGTGCGGACCGCGCGCAGCCGGGTGACGTCGCTGTCGGTGGCGCGCCGGGCGGCCTGCTGTGCGGGGCCGAAGAGTTCGCGGACGGCCTCGACCGTGGTGAGGGTGTCGCCGCCGCGTTCGGGCTGCTCGGTGTTGACCAGCCGTACGGCGTAGTCCGAGTAATAGGCCAGTTCCACTTGTAGTCCTTACGAGGGCGGGCTATCGTTCACATGCGGGTGCCGTAATAGGCGTTTCCGCTATGAGGGTATTACAGGGTGCGGTCGAAGGGGTTGTGATGAGCGGAACCGTCGTCGGTGCCGACTGGCAGGCGTGGCAGGAGAGCTGGGACCGCCAGCAGGAGTGGTACCTGCCGGACCGCGAGGAGCGGTTCCGGGTGATGCTCGACATGGTCGAGGCGCTGGTGGGCCCCGAGCCCCGGGTGCTGGACCTGGCGTGCGGCACCGGCAGTATCTCCGACCGGCTGCTCAAGAGGTTCCCCGGGGCCGAGAGCGTCGGCGTCGACCTGGACCCGGCGCTGCTGGCCATCGCCGAGGGGTACTTCGCGGACGAGCCCCGCGTCCGCTTCGTCCGCGCCGACCTCAAGGACCCGCGCTGGACGGCGAAGCTGCCGTACGACACGTACGACGCGGTGCTCACCGCCACCGCGCTGCACTGGCTCCGCACCGAGGACCTGCGGGCGCTGTACGGGCAGCTCGGCGGGCTGGTGCGGGACGGCGGCGTCCTCATGAACGCCGACCACATGCCGGACGGGAGCACGCCCCGGATCAACGAGGCGGAGCGGGCGTTCCGGCACGCCCGGAGGGAGCGGGAGAAGGAGGCCGGCGCGGTGACCTGGGCCGAGTGGTGGGAGCTGGCCGCCGCCGACCCCCGGCTGGCGGAGGCGACCGCCGAGCGGTACGCGATCTACGGCGAGCACGCGGACGGCGACACCCCCTCCTCGACCTGGCACCTGCGGGTGCTGCGCGAGTCCGGGTTCGCTGAGGCGCGTGAGGTGTGGCGGTCGCCGAGCGACGCGCTGGTGCTCGCCCTGAAGTGAGCGCGGCCCCCTGCGGCGGGGCGGCGACGGTGGGGTGCGGATGTGCGATCTCGGGCGGCCCAAGACCAAGCCGGTGTTCCGCACCCCGCTGGGGTTCTCCTGCGGTGCGGCTGTGTCCGGGGGAAGGCTGCCGTCCGCATGGCCGGAGCCCTGAACGGCTGACCGCACCACAGAGCCCCCGCGTTCGTCTCCTTCCACGGGTGGCGGGTGCGGGGGCCTTCCGCCTGTCGCGGGGATACGAATAATCGAGAATCACCTCGGACGGACGCCCCTTCGCATCACCATGCTTGCGCTGTTGTGTCCGACCACGAGGGGAACAGCCATGGCAAGACGACTGCGGGTCCTCGGGAGCACATCCGCAGTGGGCGACTGCCCGACGCTCTATGAAGACCTGGACACCGGGGAAGTACTCGTACAAGGGGACGCGGTGACCGACCCCTCGGACGTGGCGCGGCTCAAGTACGTCAAGGAGGGGGAAGCGTTCGTGGTCGTGCCTCGGGCGCTGCTGGCGAATTTCTCGCCGAGGGAGATCACGCACGTGCCGGAGTTCGTGCCGCAGCAGAAGATCAACGAGTTCATCAACGACGGGTTCGAGCACACCGCATGGCGGCTGGAGACCCGCAGCGGGTACGCGTCCGACCAGGCGATGCCGTCGTACCAAGAGTTCCTGCGGACCGGTGACACCGCGGGGGAAGCCGGGCATCCGTGGTTCGCCAACGTGCGGCGCATGGTGGACAACGGCAAGCGGTTCGAGCGGGTACGCATCGTGGACAACCCACCGACCACCGGTCAACGGTACTTGCTCGCCTGTGCCCGGACGAACGTGGCAGCCGGCGAGGACATCCGCCACCTGTGGCGCGACGATGCCGAGCGCCACGGCGTGAACCTCTCGGACTTCTGGCTGTTCGACTCCCGCACTGTGGCCCGCTTTCATTTCGAGGGTGAGCGCACCATCGGCATGGAGCTGATCACTGACCCGGCGGAAGTCCTGCGGGCCTGTCAGGTGCGCGATGCCGCGTGGCACCACGCGGTCTCCCACCGCGATTTCACGGCTCAGGTACCGTCCGCTGGGTGAGTACGGACTTTCAGCAAGCCCGGGTGTCCCTCGGCGCGCGCCTGCGGGAACTGCGCGCCGAGGGCGGGCTTACGGGCCGAGAACTGGCCGACCGGCTTCACTGGGGACAGTCCAAGGTCAGCAAGCTGGAGAACGGCAAACAGACACCGACCGCCGCTGATCTCCGAGCATGGGCCGAGGGAACCGGGAACCCTGGGGCAACGAGTGAGCTCGTCGGCCGACTGCGCGGACTGGAAACGCAGTATCGATCATGGCGCAGGCAACTGGCGGACGGCTATCGCGCTGTGCAGGAAGCACACGGGGCACAAGCCCAGAAGACGTACTCGCGACGCAGCTTCGATCCCACCCTGATACCCGGACTCTTGCAGACCGCCGACTATGCCCGCGCGGTCCTCACTCGATATTCCACGATCCACACTGCTCCCAGGGACATCGAAGCCGCCGTACAGGCGCGCATGGGGCGCCAGGACATCCTCACGGACCAGCACCGGACGTTTCATTTCCTCGTCTGGGAAGGGGCGTTGCGGGCTCGCCCCTGCCCGCCGCCCGTACTCTCGGCGCAGCTCGACCGGATCGTGGCGCGGCTCGGCCCGGGGAACGTGAGGGTGGGGATCGTGCCGTTCGAAGCGGACATGAACGTGCCCGCCGGGGTCGGATTCTCCGTCCACGACAGCCATCTCGTGATCACCGAGACCTGGCACGCCGAAATGTGGTTGGACGATCCGGGAGACGTCGCCCTGCACATCCGTGCATGGGAAGCCCTGGAGAGAAATGCCGTTTACGGCGCAGAGGCGCACCGCGCTCTCATGCGGGCCAAGCAATCTCTGGGCCCGCGAGAATAACCGGGAATACGAGACCTCGACTCCTACCCGCGTTACCTAGCGTTCTGGCGCACAGCGTCAGAGGCGAGGGGCGGGGCGGTGAGTCAGGGCAACGCGAACGCCACCAGGCCAAGCGCCATGGCGCTGCGCGTATCCCGGGATTGCGGAAAGTTGTACGGCCCCACGTTCCGAGCTGTTCAAGAAAGGGTGCTCGTGGAAACAACCGATCGTGCGCGGCTCGACACATATTTCGGCAAGGTTGCCGAAGCGTTCACGCCGCCCGAGCGTCCGTCCTCGCTGTTGATCACTCATCTGTTGTCCGAGCGACCCGCGTTCGTCGGGGCCGTGGGCAAGGTGTCGCACCTGCGTGCCGTTCTGCCCAAGCCCAGGTCCATCCACGCGAGCGCTCGCCGAGAGATCGAGCGAATCGTGGCGTGCGATGAACTGTCCCGCGACATGTTCGGCGACCCCGACACCGCCGTGACGTACCTGGAGACCAGGGCAGCCGGCGAAAGCGTCGTTCTGCTTGATGTGGGCGGGTACTTCGAGCCCTCGCTGGACGCGCTGTGCGAACGGTTCTCGGGAACCGTCCTCGGAGTGGTCGAGGACACCGAGAACGGACACAAGCGGTACGCCAAACGGGCCAAGCTGCCGTGCCCGGTCGTGTCCGTGGCTCGCTCGCCGCTCAAGGACCCGGAGGACTTCCTGGTCGGGCAGAGCGTGGTGTTTTCCGCCGAGGCGTTGTTGCGGCAGCGCGGGGACATCCTGCACGGGCGCCCGGCCTTGGTCCTCGGGTTCGGCAAGCTCGGGTCCAGCATCGCTCGACTGCTGCACGCCAAGGGCGTACGGGTGATCGTCTACGACATCGACCCCGTGCGACGGGCGCAGGCCATGTCTCAGGGGTTCGAAGTGGCCCGGGACCGGGACCAGGCCATTACCACGGCCGGACTCGTCCTCTGCGCCACGGGGGCGCTGTCCCTGCGTGGCGAGGACTTCCCGCAGCTCAAGAATGGGGCCTACGTGGCGACGGTGACCAGTTCGGAAGACGAGCTGGAGTTGGGCGGCTTGCCCTCGGGCTATACCCGCGACAGCGCCGGCGAGCACGTGAGCCGCTACAGCACGACCGGGCACTACTTCTATCTGCTGAACGGGGGCGAGGCGGTCAACTTCATCCACGGCGCGAGCGTAGGACCGTTCATCTTCCTCGTTCAGGCCGAAATCCTCGCGGGGACGGCCATGCTGGCTCGCGGGGGGCTGAATGCCGCCATGTACGAGGTGCCTACCGCCGACCGGGAAGCCATCGCGGCTACCTGGCTCCACTACTACAACAGGTGATCGAATGCCCATCACGGCAGACCAGATCCGTACGACCGTCGCCGAGTACACCGACGCACACCCCGAGGAGAAATCCACCCTGGCGGTCGTTCACGACCTGATCGGCCAAGGGGCCGACGTGACAAGCCGGAAGGAGTTCCGGGGCCACGCCACGGCGGGGGCGGTGGTCATCGACGGCGAGGGGCGGGCACTGTTCGTTCGGCACGTGGCGCTCGGTAAGTGGCTGACTCCGGGCGGACACCTTGAGCCCGAGGACACGGATCTGCTGGGTGCCGCACTCCGTGAGCTGATCGAAGAGACCGGCATCACGCTGAGTGTCTCCCCGGTCCACGCGGTCCCGGTCCACATCGACGTACACCCGATTCCGGCGAACGAGAGCAAGGGCGAGCCCGCGCATCAGCACGTCGACTTCCGCTGTCTCTTCCGGCTGGAGGGCGATCAGGAGGTGACGCTCCAGGAAGAAGAGGTGAGCGGTTACGCGTGGCGCGGCGTGGAGACGATCACTGACGAGACGCTGCGGGCGCGGGTCCTCGCGTCGCTTCACCAGGCGCGTCCCAGGTCTGTGGCCGGCCCCGTCCGTAAGTGAGCGCGGCCGCCGCGCGGTGGGGCGGCGACGGCGGTACGGGGTCCTTGCGGGGGCCGCGTACCGCCGTCGCGCGTCCGGGGACGGGCGGGGTGCCGGGCGGTCACAGCACCTTCGACAGGAACGACTTGGTGCGTTCGTGCTGCGGATTGCCGAGGACGTCGCGGGGGTGGCCCGACTCGACGACCACACCGTTGTCCATGAAGACCAGCGAGTCGCCGACCTCGCGGGCGAAGCCCATCTCATGGGTGACGACGACCATGGTCATGCCGTCGGCCGCCAGGCCCTTCATCACGTCGAGGACGTCACCGACCAGCTCCGGGTCGAGGGCCGAGGTCGGCTCGTCGAAGAGCATCAGCTTGGGCTCCATCGCCAGGGCGCGGGCGATGGCGACGCGCTGCTGCTGGCCGCCGGAGAGCTGCGAGGGGTAGTTGCCGCCCTTGTCGCCGAGGCCGACGCGGTCCAGCAGCTTGACGGCGCGCTCCCGGGCGGTGGCCTTGGACTCGCCCTTGACCTGGACCGGCGCCTCCATGACGTTCTCCACCGCCGTCATGTGCGGGAAGAGGTTGAAGCGCTGGAAGACCATGCCGATGTCGCGGCGGCGGGCGGCCACCTCGCGGTCGCGCAGCTCGTGGAGCCTGCCGTTGTGCTCGCGGTAGCCCACCAGCTCGCCGTCGACCGACAGCCGGCCCGCGTTGATCTTCTCCAGGTGGTTGATGCAGCGCAGGAACGTCGACTTGCCGGACCCGGACGGGCCGATCAGGCAGAAGACCTCCTTGGGCGCCACCTCCAGGTCGATGCCCTTGAGGATGTGGGCGGAACCGAACGACTTGTGGACGCCCTCCGCCTTGACCATCGGGACGGCGGGCTTGCTGGCGGTCATGCGGTGCCTCCGGCACGGTCGAAGCCCGCGGTCAGCCGCGCCCTGGCGCGCTGGAGCGGGGTGGGCGGCAGCTGTCGGCTGGAGCCGCGGGCGTAGTGGCGCTCCAGGTAGTACTGGCCGACGCTGAGCACCGAGGTGGCGATCAGGTACCAGGCGGCGGCGAGGACGAGCATCTCGACCACCACACCGGAGTCACGGCCGACGTTCTGGGCCGCCTGGAGCAGGTCGTAGTACTGGACGGCGATGACCAGGGACGAGGTCTTGAGCATGTTGATGACCTCGTTGCCGGTCGGCGGCACGATCACCCGCATCGCCTGCGGCACGATGATCCGGCGCAGCGTCCTGCCGTGGCTCATGCCGAGCGCGTGCGCCGCCTCGGTCTGGCCCTCGTCGACGGCGTTGAGGCCGGCCCGGCAGATCTCCGCCATGTACGCGGCCTCGTTGAGCCCGAGGCCCAGCAGCGCGCACAGGAACGGGGTCATGAAGTCCGACCACTCGTCCTTGTAGATCGGCATGATGTCGATGTACTCGAAGACCAGGCCGAGGTTGAACCAGAGGAAGAGCTGGACGTAGACCGGCGTGCCGCGGAAGAACCAGATGTAGAACCACGCGACGGTGGACGTCACCGGGTTCTTGGACTGGCGCATCACGGCGAGGATCACGCCGAGCACAATGCCGATGATCATCGACAGTACGGTGATCAGCAGGGTGTTGCGCAGGCCCTTGAGGATGTCCGCGTTGAACATGTACTGGGGGATGGCGCCCCAGTTGACGTTGCCCGCGGCGAACGCCCGGCCGAGCAGCGCGATCGCGGCGACCACGGCCAGCGCGGCGACCCAGCGCCCGTAGTGGCGCACGGGGACGGCCTTGATGGGCTCGGGAGGGGGTGGCGGGGCGTCCGTCGGGGACGCGGCCGACTTGTCGGCGTCGACTGACACGGGGATGGCCTTTCAGCTTTCGGCGGGAAGGGACACGGGCAGGGCGTGTACGGCCGGTGGCTCAGGTACCGCCGTTGATCTTCACTTCCTTGACCGCCGCGTCCTGGACGCGCCACTTGTCCAGGAGCTTGGCGTAGTCACCGTTCTTGATCGCCAGTTCCAGCGCGGCCTTGAGCGCGTCGCGCAGCTGCCGCTTCTGCTTGGGGACGGCGATGCCGTACGGCGCCGCCTTGACGGGCGGGCCGCCGACCATCTGGAAGTCGTTGCCGTTGCCGGAGACCTTCACCGCGTACGCCGCGACCGGGTAGTCGCTGGAGACGGCGTCCACACCGCCGGTGCGCAGCCGGGTCTGGGCCTCGGAGTCGTTGTCGAACGCCTCCATCGCGATGGGCCGCTCGCCGTCGTCCTCGCACTTGGCGGACTGCTTCTTGGCCAGGTCGTGCGAGACGGTGCCGCGCTGTACCGCGATCTTCTTGCCGCACAGCGCGTCCCAGCCGTCGATGCCCTGGGTGCGGCCCTTGCGGGTGTAGACCGAGACGCCGACGTTGAGGTAGTCGATGAAGTCGACGCCCTCGCCGATCTTCTTGCCGGTGTTGCCGTCGATGCCCTCCTGGCGCTGCTTGGTGTCCGTCATCGCCGACATCGCGATGTCGTAGCGCTGGGACTTCAGGCCGCCCATGAGGGTGTCGAAGGTGGCGTTGTTGAAGTTGAGCTTGACGCCCAGTTGCTTGCCGAGGAGGGCGCCGAGGTCCGGGTCGATGCCCTCGATGGCGCCGTTGCTGCGGAACTCCACCGGTTTGTAGGTGATGTCCGAGCCGACCTGGACGAGGCCCTTCTCCTGGATGTCCTTGGGCAGCAGCTTGAACAGCGGGGCGTGGGTGTCGCGGTTCTTCTGGGCCTCGCGCCGCGCGACGGCCGCGTCGGTCTGGTCACCGCAGGCGCTGAGCAGCAGCAGTGAGGCAGCCACCGCGGTCGCGGCGGCCACGGCTGAAGGAGACCTGCCGGTGGCCGGGCGACGGGTGATGCGTGCGGTCATGCTGATCCTCCTGCGGGTGAGGGTGAGCTGACGGGCAACGACCGGGTTACGGGTTGTGCAACCACGCGACCCCGGTTGGTGACGGAATCTTGCCATCCGCACTCCGCTATCCGGACTGCTGTTCAGGTCAAAATCGGATAACGGACGAGTGGGCCGAACGGTCGCCGCCACTGCTGCGCCCGGGTGACGCCCCGTCGCACGTGGCCGGAACCCGTCCCTGTCTCGGCATGCGGACGGATAACGGGCGCCACCTGCTGTTTTGTCCTGAACGCGGCTATTGTCGATGTCCTCGGTCCGCCGGTGCCCCCTCCGGGTCGTCGACTCCCGCGCCCGTCCGGTAGAAAGGTGCGTTACACCCCTCAACCGGGGCTCAGGGCGCGCGTGCGGCGCGCCCGGCGTCCGCACCTCTCCCCGCACGGCGGCCATCCGCCGCGACGGGACACGGACGCGGTGCCCGCCCACCCCCAACAAGGGGTGGCCACCCTCAACCGAATGACGAAATAAGGGGTTCGACAAGTGGCAGCGGAGATCGTCAATCCTCGCAGCGACAGCAGCACGGGCACGGGCGGCGGTTCGGACAACGCCCCCGACGCGTGCTTCGATCCGGCCTTCGCCCTGCACCGCGGCGGCAAGATGGCCATCCAGGCGACCGTCCCGGTCCGCGACAAGGACGACCTGTCGCTCGCCTACACCCCGGGCGTCGCGAAGGTGTGCAGCGCCATCGCCGAACAGCCCGACCTGGTCCACGACTACACCTGGACCTCCCAGGTCGTCGCCGTCGTCACGGACGGCACCGCGGTGCTCGGCCTCGGCGACATCGGCCCGCGCGCCTCCCTCCCCGTGATGGAGGGCAAGGCCATCCTCTTCAAGCAGTTCGGCGGCGTCGACGCGGTGCCGCTCGCCCTCGACACCACCGACGCCGACGAGATCGTCGAGACCGTCGTCCGGCTCGCGCCGTCCTTCGGCGGCGTCAACCTGGAGGACATCTCCGCGCCCCGCTGCTTCGAGATCGAGCGCAGGCTCCAGGAGCGGCTGGACATCCCGGTCTTCCACGACGACCAGCACGGCACCGCCGTCGTCACCCTCGCCGCGCTGCGCAACGCCGCCCGCCTCACCGGCCGTACCCTCGGCCAGCTGCGCGCGGTGGTCTCCGGCTCCGGCGCCGCCGGGGTCGCCATCGCCAAGATCCTCGTCGAGGCCGGCATCGGGGACGTCGCGGTCTGCGACCGCAAGGGCGTCGTCTCCGCGGACCGCGACGACCTCACCGACGTCAAGCGCCGCGTCGCCGGCTTCACCAACAAGGCAGGGCTCTCCGGCTCGCTGGAGGACGCCCTCGACGGCGCCGACGTCTTCGTCGGCGTCTCCGGTGGCACCGTCCCCGAGACGGCGGTGGCGACGATGGCGAAGGAAGCGATCATCTTCGCCATGGCCAACCCCGACCCGGAGATCCACCCGGACGTCGCCCACAAGTACGCGGCGGTGGTCGCCACCGGCCGCAGCGACTTCCCCAACCAGATCAACAATGTGCTCGCCTTCCCCGGCATCTTCGCCGGGGCCCTCCAGGTGCGCGCCTCGAAGATCACCGAGGGCATGAAGCTCGCCGCCGCCGAGGCCCTGGCCGCCGTCGTCGCCGACGAGCTGAGCGCCGAGTGCGTCATCCCCTCGCCGTTCGACGAGCGCGTCGCCCC
>NZ_JCANQV010000097.1:0-20193 GCF_059553635.1 Candidatus Streptomyces philanthi | reverse complement strand
GGTCGTCGTCCTCGGCGACCGGGTCGGCGGGGTCGTCGAGGTAGGTGTAGTCGGTGGGGTGCGGGACGACGCCCGGCGGGGGCGTCGGTGCGGTGTCCGCGGAGGAGGGGGCGGGCGCCGGAGGCTGCCCGGGATGTCCGCCCGCGTTCTCCGGCTGCCCCTCGCCCGGGACCTGGCCGGTGTCGGTCATGCGTTCCCCTCGCCCATCGGTAGTGCTCCTTCCAACCGCTCGTGCGACGCGTCCGGCCGGGGCGGTCCGCCGTTCCGTCAGCCGGAACGAGCGGGTACGCCTCGCGGCACGTTCGCGCTCCAGGCTTCATCGTCCGCCAAGACCACGGCACATTCCGGATATTTGGCGTACGAAGCCGAACGCGGGACGGCGGCGCAACGATCCGCCAGCCTACCTCCCGCGGGGCCCGACGCCGGTCACGGGTGAGGGACGCGGTAGCCGGCGACCAGGAAGACGACGGACCGTTCGCGTTCGACCCAGGCCGCGGTGTCGAGGTCGACGCTCTGGAGAAGCGCGCATTCGACGTCGTATCCGCCGTCGGCCAGGGCGCGGCCGAGCGCTTCGGCCTCGTCCCGGGTGGCGGCGTGGGTGACGATGCGGGCGGGACGCCGGGCGGCGCAGGCGGCGACCACGGCCGCTCCCCCGCCGCCGACGCGGACCACATCGGGCTCGGGGAGGTCCTCAAGGGCCTGCGGGGCGGGGCCGTGGACGACCTGGACCTGGACGCCGTAGCGGCGGGCGACGGCGGTGGTGCGGGCGCAGGCGTCGGGGTCGGCGTCGACGGCGATGACGGCGGCGCCGAAGCGTGCCGCCTCGGTGGCGGCGGCGCCGGTGCCGCAGCCGATGTCCCAGACGAGGTCGCCCAGGCGGGGGCCGAGCCGGGCGAGTTGGGCGGTGCGGAGCTGGACGGACTCGCCTTCGCCGAGGGCTCCTCCGTAGGCGTGCGCGGGCAGGCCCCAGCCGCGGGGTCCGGTGGGGTGGCCGGGTTCCTGGGCGGCGATCCAGCCGGTGCCGGGCGCGTCGGCTGCGCCGGGTGCTCCGCCGACGACGATGACGACGTTGGGGTCGCGCCAGATGAGGTCGGCGGCCTTGTCGGAGGTGAGGACGGTGACGCGTTCGCGGTCGGTGCCCAGGGCCTCGCAGATGACGAAGGTGCGGTGGACGCCGGTGAGGAGGAGGGCGAGTTCCGCGGGTCCGGCGCCGGGTGCGGTGAGGACGGCGACCTTGGTGTGGGCGCGGCAGACGTTGACGGCGCGTCGGAGGTCGCGGGCGTGGGCGACGACGACGCGGGCGTCGTCCCAGGGCATTCCGGCGCGGGCGAAGGCGGCGGCCACGGAGGAGACGGCGGGGACGACCTCGACCTCAAGGCCGTGTTCGGGGGCGCGGAGGGTGCGGACGACGCCGAAGAAGCCGGGGTCGCCGTCGGCGAGGACGACGGCGGTGCCGCGGTGCTGGGCGATGCGGCGGGCGGCGAGGGTGACGCTGCCGAGGCGGATGCGTTCGGCGGCGGGGGGCACTTCGGGCAGTGCGAGGTGGTGGGCGGCTCCGGCGACGAGGGTGGCGGCGCCCAGTGCTGAGCGGGCGGCGGCGGTCAGCGGGGAGCCGTCCCATCCGATCACCGTGACCCGGTCGGCCATGCTCGTGTGTCTCCTGTGGCTGGTGGTTGTGCGGGGAGGGGCCGCGGTGGCGCGCGGCAGGCAGAGACTACCCCGGGTGGTCCGGGGCGGGTCCGGGGCGGTCGGGGGTCAGTTCCACTCCGGGTAGAGGAATCCGTTGGCGTCGGCCCTGCGGGCGGGGAGGCCGTCAAGGTCCTCCGGGAGCAGGCTCCAGACGATGAGGTCGGTGCGGAAGTCGGCCCAGCCGCCGTCCTCGGTGCGGCTGCGGGCCATCGAGGCGTTGCGGAGGACGCCCTCGCTGACGCAGCCGATCTTCTGGGCGACCTGCTGGGAGGCGGTGTTGCCGGCCGCGGTGCGCAGTTCGACGCGTTCGAACTTCTGGTCGTGGAAGAGCCAGCGGGCGACGGCGAGGGCCGCTTCGGAGGCGTAGCCCTCGCCGCGGGCCCAGGGGGCGGTGAGGTAGTTGATCTCGCTGGAGCGGATGCGCCAGTCGGTGTTGCGGAGCTGGACGGCGCCGACGGGGCGTTGGGTGAGGAATTCGGTGACGGCGAAGTCGATGCCGTGGCCGGCGGCGCGGGCGGCGGGGGCGCTCCGGGTGATCCAGGCGCGGGCGGTGTCCTCGGTGTACGGCTGGGGGGCGGTGGTCCAGGCGGTGACGAGTTCGTCGTTCATCATCTCGGCGAGGGCGGGGGCGTCCGTCTCGTCGAAGGGGCGCAGCAGCAACCGGTCCGTGCTGAGGGAGATATCCGGAAAGGTGGGTTTCATGCCGCTGCTCCAACGCCGTTGACCGGAGGATTCCGGGTGCTTACGGGCCGTTTTTTGATCTTCGTGGTGGGTGGGTGCACCAGCATGCAGCATCGGGCGGCGGATGCGCCAAGCGCGAAGGCCCGGCCGCGCGGTGCGGGCGCGGGCGGGCCTTCGCGGTGCGGGCCGGGGGTCAGGCGGCCGGCTTGCCGAAGGACGGCAGGGCGGAGCCGTCGGAGTAGTTCTTCTCGATGAACTTCTTCACGGCGTCGGAGTTGAGGAGCTCGGCGAGCTTCTTCACCCGGGGGTCGTTCTCCTTGCCTTTCTTGACGGCGACGAAGTTGGCGTAGGGGTTGCCCTGGACCGGCTCGATGGCGAGGGCGTCCTTGCTGGGCCGGAGCTTGGCGGGGATGGCGTAGTTGCCGTTGATCGCCGCGGCGTCGTAGTCGGGGAGGGAGGAGGGCAGGGTCTCGGCCTTGGCCTCCTGGAGCTTGAGGCCCTTGGCGTCCTTGATGTCGTTGAGGCCGGGGTTCTTGGCCCCGTTGTCCTTGAGGGTGATCAGGCCCTTGGAGGCGAGCAGCTTGAGGGCGCGGCCCTGGTTGCTGGGGTCGTTGGGGACACCGATGACGCTGCCGCTCTTGAGCTCGGAGAGCTTGGAGTGCTTCTTGGAGTACAGGCCCATCGGCTCCAGGTGCACGTTGACGACGGGGACGACGTCGCCGTGCTGCTTGGCGTTGTACTCGTCGAGGTACTGCTTGTGCTGGAAGTAGTTGGCGTCCAGCTCCCCGTTCTCGGTGGCGGGGTTGATGAGCGTGTAGTCCTCGAAGGTGCGGACGGTGAGCTTGAGTCCTTCCTTCGGGGCGAGGTCCTTCTTGACGAAGTCGAGTATCTGGGCCTGGGGGACGGAGGTGGCGCCGATGGTGAGGGGGGCGGCGGCGTCGTCCTTCTTGCCGCTGTCGGGGTCGGAGGGCGCGCTGCACGCGCCGAGTCCGAGAGTGAGGGCGGCGGTGGCCGCGACGGCTCCGGTGAGCTTGATGAGGTAACGCACGAAGAGTGCCTTTCTCGCGGGTGGTGTGTGTCCGGCAAAGGGTCCGGACTCCGGGGGGTGACGTGTCAGGCGGTGCCCGTCGTCGCCTTGTCGGCCGCCTTGCGCGTCCAGGGCAGCCGCAGGACGCGGACGGCGGTGTCGGCGCGGGACTGGCGGCGGGCGAGGGCGCGGACGACGAGGTCGCCGAGGTACTGGACGGCCGTCACGACGACGATGATCAGAATGATCGTGACGATCATGAAACGGGTGTCGAACCGCTGCTGTCCGTAGGTGATGGCGACGCTGCCCAGTCCGCCGGCGCCGAGCGCTCCGGCCATGGCGGAGTAGCTGATGACGGTGATGACGGTGTTGGTCAGGCCGGCGACGAGGGAGGGCAGGGACTGCGGCAGCAGGACCTTGAGGACGATGGTCCAGGTGCCGCCGCCCATGGCCTGGGCCGCTTCGACGAGGCCGCCGTCGACCTCGCGGACCGCGGTCTCGACGAGGCGCGCGAAGAACGGGACGGCGCCGATGGCGAGGGGGACGACGGCGGCGCTGGGGCCGAGGGAGGTGCCGACGACGAAGCGGGTGAAGGGGATCAGCGCGATCATCAGGATGATGAAGGGCAGTGAGCGTCCTATGTTGACGATCACACTGATGATCTTGTTGACCACCGTGTTCTGCAACTGGCCGCCGCGGTCGGTGAGGACCAGGAGGACGCCGAGCGGCAGGCCGCCGACGACGGCCCAGACGGTCGCCCACCACACCATGAAGAAGGTGTCCAGACAGGCGGTGGCCAGCACCGACTGCATGTCGTTCCAGCTCACTTGTCCCCCTCCTCGGCCAGCGGGGCGGCGGTCGCCGCGTCCGCGGCACCGGCGACGTCGACCTGGAGTCCTTGTTCCCGCAGGAAGCCGATGGGCACGACATTCTCCTCGAAGGGGCCGGGAAGCTCGATACGCATCCGGCCGATCTGCTTGCCGCCGACGGTGTCCATGGCGGCGCCCAGGATGGAGATGTCGACGTTGTAGGTGCGCGACAGCTCGGAGATCACCGGGCGGGTGGTGGCGGCGCCGTGGAAGGTGAGGTCGACGACCGTGCTGGGGGCGGCGGACGATTCGCCGCCGACGGGGAAGAGCTGGCGGGCCAGTTCGGAGCCGGGGGTCGCGAGCAGGCCGGCGACGGTGCCCTGCTCGACGAAGCGCCCCTTCTTCATCAGCGCGGCCGAGTCGCAGATCGTCTTGACGACGTCCATCTCGTGGGTGATGAGGACGATGGTGAGGCCGAGCTGCTGATTGAGGTCGCGCAGCAGCTGGAGGATGGAGCGGGTGGTCTCCGGGTCCAGGGCGCTGGTGGCCTCGTCGGACAGGAGGACCTTGGGGTCCCCGGCGAGGGCGCGGGCGATGCCGACGCGCTGCTTCTGGCCGCCGGAGAGCTGCGCGGGGTACGCCTTGGCCTTGTCGGCGAGGCCGACCAGGTCGAGGAGTTCGAGGGCCTTGCGGGAGCGCTCGCGGCGGTCGGTGCGCAGGATCTCCAGGGGCAGTTCGACATTGTCCTGGACGGTGCGCGAGGACAGCAGGTTGAAGTGCTGGAAGACCATGCCGATGTGGCTGCGGGCGGTGCGCAGCGCGGCGTTGGCGCGCCGCTGCTTCCCGGCGAGCGCGGTGAGGTCCTGGCCCGCGACGGTGACCGTGCCGGAGGTGGGGCGTTCCAGCAGGTTGAGGCAGCGGATGAGGGTGGACTTTCCGGCGCCGCTCTGGCCGAGTACGCCGTACACCTCGCCCTCGCGGACGTGCAGATCGACGCCGTCCAGGGCGGTGACTCGGCGGTCTCCCGAGCGGTAGACCTTCGTCAGGCCCGTTGTGGTGATCACAGGAATTCCGTCACTGTCGAGTGCTCGGCGGCTCGCCCGCCGGGCACGGGGCATTTTGCGAGTGCGGCATGGGGAATCCGGAGGGCACGGGGCCCGGCATCGGGTTCCGGTGACGCGGGGCGGCCGAGTCCGTCGCGGAGGGACGGGATCGGCGCACGGGAGCGGTCTCGCTTCGGGGCGCGAGGCTCTACGGGGGCCCTCAGCGGTCACACATTCGACACATGCAGCGAGCACCGGGCGTCGTGGTCGCCTCGGTCGCAGGGGTGCGGTTGCTCGTCGCGGTCATGGCGGCAAGTAAACCAGACACCGCGGCGGCAGGATCAAGCCGGTCCGTATGGCGGACACCGGAAGCCGGTCCGTGGACAGCGGGCTGGAACCCGGGCGGTTCCGTCGTCACTTGTGCGGCCTGGGAGGACGACGTCGGCGGGCGGGGCGGGGCCGGTGGTAGGGGGTGGCGGGCTGTGGCCAACGCCACGGCCGGTGGCGCGGGGCGGGACGGCGGGGAGCAGGGGCCAGCGCCGGGAACGCAGGGCCGCGCCCGGCGCACCGCTCCCCCGCACCACCTCCGCGACCCACGCCCCGCCCCGGGCCCCGGCGCGGCCGCGCGGTGGGTGCGCATTAAAGTCGGGGCCATGCCCCTCATCCCCACGGCGGGCCGCCGTGCCCGGAGGTCCCGGTGATCGACGCCCTGACGGTCGCGCTCGGTGTGACCGCTCTCGCCCTGGCCGCCTGGTGCGGTTTCGCCGCGTACCGCGACGAGCCGACGAAGGACTGGCATTTCCTCGGCATGGCCGTGGTGGCACTGCTCGCCGTGGTGCAGCTGATCGTCGCCGTGGTGCAGCTGGCCGGCGGGCGGTCGCCCGAGCAGGGCACCGCGATCTTCCTGGCGTATCTGGTGGGGGCGGTCGCGTGTGTTCCGGCGACCGGGCTGATGTCGCTCTCGGAGCGCACCCGCTGGGGTTCGGCGACGGTCGCGGCGGGGGCCGTGGTGCTGGCGGTGCTGGAAGTTCGGCTGTTCGACATCTGGGGAGGCGGCAGTGCCTGAGACCTCTGCGACCACGGCGGCCGAGGAGACCGCGCCGGCACCGGCCCGGCGTTCCCTGGACACCGGACCCGGCCGGCTGCTGGTGGCGGTGTACGGCGTGTTCACCGTCGCCGCCGCGTCGCGTTCGCTGTACCAGCTGATCGCGCAGTTCCATGTGGCGCCGCTGCCGTACACGCTGTCCGCGGTGTCCGCGGTGGTCTACGGCTTCATCACCTTCTCGCTGGTGCGGGGCGGCGACGGTGCGCGCCGGGCGGCGGTCGTCTGCTGTGCGCTGGAGCTGCTGGGGGTGCTGGGGATCGGTACGTGGTCGCTGGTCGACCCGTCGGCGTTCCCGGACGCGACGGTGTGGTCCGACTACGGCATGGGGTACCTCTTCATCCCCGTCGCCTTGCCGGTGACCGGTCTGCTGTGGCTGCGGCGGTCGCGGGAGGCGTGAGCGGGGCGACGACCGGCGACGCCGTGTGACGGCCGCGACGGGCCCGCCGCCGTCCGGCGCGGGCCCGTCGCGGCGGGCGTCAGGAGGCCGCGGGTGCCTCGGCGTGGGCGGGCTTCTCCAGGACGACGGCGCTGAGCCGACGGGTGACCTGTTCAGTGGCGACGGGGGCGTAGCCGTGGCTGCGGTAGAGGCGGAGGTGGCCGTCGCTGCGGTGGCCGGTGGTGAGGCGGAAGCGGCGGGCGGCGCGTTCCTCGCGCAGGCGGGCCTCCAGTGCGGCGAGGAGCCGGCCGCCGAGGCCGTGGCGTTGCAGGCGGGGGTGGACGATGAGTTTGGTGATGCCGGCGGTGCCGTCCGCGTCGACCGTGCCGCGTACCGATCCGACCACCTCCGTGCCGAGCCGGGCGACGAGCGCGCAGCCGCCGACCAGTTCGGCGCGGAGGGCGTCGAGGGTCTGGGTGAGCGGTTCGATGCCGTAGTCGTCGTAGAGCGCGGCCTCCGGCTGGTAGCAGAGGTACTGGAGTTTGAGGATCTGCTCGGCGTCCTCGTCGGTCGCCGCGGAGATGGTCACGCTGGTGCCCATGCCGTCTGCCTCCCCTTTCGTTCGCGTGTCCGGGCCCCGGTGGTGCGGTGGGTGAGGGACACCCCCGGGGTGCTTGTGGACGTTCTGCCCTGACCGGCGGCGTCGGGTGGACGCCGCCTCCCTGGCGTGGTCGTCGTTGCTGTTGTCCAGAGGTCCCCGGATACGGGCAGCGGCAACCGTTGCCGGCGAGCATTCTGCGCAGGCGAACGGGACAAGGGGAACGGAACGGCCCACAGCTCCTCTGTGACATTCCCAACTCGGATGAGAGGCGGGGGTGCGGTGGGCCGTTCCGGACGGTGGGTCAGTGCGTGCGGAACTCCGCCGCGGCGAGCAGCGCGGTGTCGGGGTTGTCGGAGAACAGGCCGTCGATGCCGGTGGCGAGATAGGCCCTCAGGACGGCGAGGACGTCCCCGTAGGCGGCGGGGTCGGTGCCGCGGCGGTGGTCGGCGGGCAGGAAGGTGTTCTCGTTGCGGACGGTGTAGGGGTGCAGGAGGAGTCCGGCGGCGTGGGCGTCCTTGACGACGCTGGTGGGGCGGCCGAGGTTGTTGTCGGCGTCGCGCGGGATGATGACGGTCAGGTCGGGGCCGATGCCCTCGGCGAAGCGGGCGATCCAGCGCAGGCCGCGGGGGGTGACGAGGTCGGCGACGGTGCGGGGGTCGCCGGACTCGACGAAGTCCCAGGGCCGGTCCTTGAGTCCGCCGAGGAGGACGACCTTGGGGCAGTCCACGAGCTTGCCCAGGCGCTGGATGCTGTCCGGTTCGAAGGACTGGAGGAAGTTCGGGGAGTTCTTGCGGTGCCTGCCGTAGGTGCGCAGGGCCTTGGCGAGCCGTTCCTCCAGGCCGAGGCCGAGCGAGCGGAAGTAGGTGGGGTGCTTGGTCTCGATGTGCAGCCAGACCGGGCGGCCGCGGCGGCGGCCCTCGCGGTCGGCCCAGCGCAGGACCTCGTCGAAGGTGGGTATCTCCCACACCCCGTCGTAGAGGGTGTTGTGCTGGCGGGTGCCGGGGATGCGTTCCTTGGCGCGGAGCGTCTTGAGTTCGGCGAGGGTGAAGTCCTCGGTGAACCAGCCGGTGAGCTTGGTGCCGTCGACCGTCTTGGTGGTCTTGCGGCCGGCGAACTCGGGGTGGGAGGCGACATCGGTGGTGGCGGTGATGTCGTTCTCGTGGCGGCAGACGAGGTGTCCGTCCTTGGTGGGGACGACGTCCTGTTCGATGACGTCGGCGCCCATGTCGAGGGCGAGCTGGTAGGAGCCGAGGGTGTGCTCGGGGCGGTAGCCGCTGGCGCCGCGGTGGCCGATGATCGCGGGGAAGGGGAGGTGGTGGCCGTTGCCGCCGTGTGCCGCGCCGCCGCTCTGCGGGCGGGCGGCGGCCGTTCCGGCGCCGCCCAGTACCGTCGCTCCCGCGCCGAGGGCCGCCGCGGCCCCCAGTACCGTCCGCCGTCCCGGCTGCTGCCGCTTGTCCATGCCCGCTCCTTGCCGTATGTGGTTCCGGTGTCCCGTGGTGTGCGTGGGACTGGCTGATCGTAGGCGGGTGAGGGCGCCGCCGGGGAGACGCCGGGGTGAGATCGGGGGGAATAGGGCACAAACGCCTGTCAACTCTGTGTATCGGTGCGGTGAACCCGGGGTGCGGGCGGCGGTGACCGGCGAGTATCGTCCTCATCCTCATGGAGCCCGCTCCCGTGGAGCCCGCTCCCCCGTCCCGTACCGTCCCGCCCGGAGGGCCCGTTGTCCCGCATTGTGCTGAAGGCGTTTCTCGGATTCCTCATGCGTGTCCTGTACCGCCCGAAGGTCGAGGGGGTGGACCGTGTCCCGGGCACGGGGCCGGTGATCCTGGCGGGCAACCACGTCACGTTCATCGACTCGTTGTTCCTGACGCTGACGGTGAAGCGGCCGGTGTTCTTCATCGGGAAGGACGAGTACGTCAAGGGCCGGGGGCTCCGGGGCCGGCTGATGGCGTGGTTCTTCACCAGCGCCGGGATGATCCCGGTGGACCGGGACGGCGGGCGCGGCGGGGTCGCCGCGCTGATGACGGGCCGTCGCGTCCTGGAGGAGGGGCAGGCGTTCGGGATCTACCCGGAGGGCACGCGGTCGCCCGACGGGCGGCTGTACCGGGGCCGGACGGGCATCGCCCGGCTGACGCTGATGACGGGCGCCCCGGTCGTGCCGTTCGCGGTGGTCGGTACGGACAAGGTGCAGCCGGGCGGCAAGGGGCGGCCGCGGATCGCGCCGGTGACGGTGCGTTTCGGTGAGCCGCTGGAGTTCGCGCGGTACGAGGGCATGGACCGGGACCGCTATGTCCTGCGGGCCGTGACCGACGAGGTGATGAGCGAGGTCATGCGGCTGTCCGGCCAGGAGTACGTGGACATGTACGCGACCAAGGCCAAGGCGGCCTGACCGGGCCTTCGTCCGCTTCTCCCCTGGGCCCCGCCGTGACGGCGGGGCCCTTGGTGTGCGCGGTTCAGCAGGGCACGCGGAAGCCGCCGACCGCCCGCTGTCCCTGGGGGCCCTGGGTGCGGGCGGTGCTCAGTGCGGCCTCGGGGCGCGGCACGGGGCTTCCGTCGGCGCGCAGCGGCTGGGGCCGTTCGGTGACGTCCCCGGTGCGGGCGCCGGGGACCTCGGTGTTCTTGGCGTGGACGCGGTCGAGCGGCGCGGGGACCAGTTGCCGGGTGTCGCGGACGTAGGCGACGAAGCTCTCGAAGTCGCGGGTATGGCGGACGGGGGCGGTGAAGCCGAGGAAGGCGCTGAAGCCGTCCTGGTTGATGAGCGTGTACGAGGGGGCGGCGAGGCGGTAGGTGCGGGTGGTGTCGAGGGGGGAGCCGTCGATGAGGACGTCGGCGGGGTCGACGCGTTTGCCGGGGGGCGCGGAGGCGTCGAAGGTGTAGCGGACGTTGGCGGAGACGGCGAGCGGCGCGTAGGTGAGGGTGCCACCGGGGCCCGGCGCCCACTGTTCCTCCAGGGCGTCGTGGATCTGCGCGCCGGTGACGGTGACGGTCATGACGGGGTCGCCGAAGCCGATGGCGTTCCAGGCTCGGCCGAGGGTGACGGCGCCGTCGGCCGCGCTGTCGCGGGGCAGGTCGGAGCCGATGACGGTCTGTCCGAGGCGGGGGGCGACGGCGACGACGGCGAGGTCGGCGGGGGTGTTGGGGTGGCCGCCGGGGTCGGCGGTGGCGTCCAGGGGCTGTCGTCCGGCCCACAGGGCCCAGTCGGCGGCGAGGTCGCCCATGGTGCTCTCGCCGGCGGTGTTGCGGGTGCGGGTGAAGGAGCCGGTCTGGGTGCCGAGGACGGTGGCGGCGCGGCGGGTGGCGTAGCCGGCCCAGTAGTCGGTGATCTCCTTGACCTCGGGGTGGGGGGTGATGTCGCGGGTGTTGGGGTGGTTGGTGGTGGTGGTCAGGGGGCGGACGACGCGTCCGGTGGCGGGGTCGAGGCGGAGGTTGATCTCGTTGATGAGCTGTCCGTAGCAGCCGGCCTCGACGAAGGGGCGGGGGTTGCCGTCGGGGTCGGGGAGCATCATGGAGAAGGCGCAGTGCCAGTGGCCGGTGACGATGGCGTCGATGTCGGAGGAGACGCGCAGGGCGAGTTCGTAGGCGGGGCCGGAGGGGTCGGTGCCGCTGTTGAAGTCGCTTCCGGCGACGGCGCCGTCGTGCATGCTGAGGACGATGGCGTTGACGCCCTGGGACTTGAGTGCGGCGGCGCAGCGGTTGGCGGTCTCCAGTTCGTCGAGGGTGCGCAGTCCGGGCTGGTAGGAGCCGGGGAAGGTTTCGGCGCCGAGGGTGGTGAGGTGGATGAAGCCGATGGGGAGGGTGCGTCCGCCGCCGGCGTCGATGTCGACGATGTTGTAGGGCGGCAGGACGGTCTTGCCGGTGTCCGCCCAGACCATGTTGGCGCTGTAGTAGGGGAAGTCGGCGCCGGGGAAGCGGCGTCCGGTGGAGTCGTCGAAGGCGTCGTCCCGGCCGATGACGGGGTAGGGGGTGCCGTTCATCATGTGGGAGGTGAGGTAGGTCACCGATTTGTCGAACTCGTGGTTGCCGGCGGAGGCGAAGTCGAGGCCCATGGCGTTGAGGGCCTCGATGGTGGGTTCGTCGGCGAGGGAGCAGGTGTCGAACTCCCAGCCGGAGAAGAGGTCTCCGGGGGCGAAGAAGAGGGAGTTGCGGTGGCCGTCGCGGAGCCGTTCGAGGTGGGCGGCCATGTGGGCGACGCCGCCGACGGTGTAGGTGCGGCCGCCGGCGCCCGTGATGACGGAGTTGGCGCCGGGGGCGGCCTGGAGGTAGCCGTGCAGGTCGGTGATGTTGAGAAGTTGGACGTCGATGTACTCGTCGGCGGTGGGGGCGTCGCGGGCGTGGTCGGTGGCGTAGGCGGGGCTGCCGATGGCGCCGAGGGTGGCCAGGGCGCCGGCCGCGGTGATGAAGGAGCGTCGTCCGATGTCACGCACTGCGTCACTCTCCTGACGGGCCGTACCGGGTGGTGGCGGCCGGCCAGTCAAGCGCGGCGGGTCGGCGGGTCGGCCACCGGGACGCGTCCCGGGCGTGAACGGGCGCCGGACACCCGGTGGTCGGGGCGCGTTCCGGGAGTATGGCGGCCGTGCGGGGCCGTGGGCCAAGGGACACGCCCCGGTGATCGTCAGGTGCCGCTTTCTGTCGCCCGTCCGTGGGCAGGGGTCCGCTCCTGTCCGGGTCCTGACGCGGTGCCGGCCAGTTCCTGACCACGCAGCAGGAACCAGGCGGCGCAGGCGGCGGCCAGCAGGAGGGCTGCGCCGACCCCGGCGGCGGTGTCCACGCCCTGGACGAAGGCGTCCTGAGCGGCCTTCAGCAGGGCAGCGCCCTGGTCGGAGGGGAGGGCCGCGGCGGTGTCGAGGGCGCCGCCGAGGGATTCGCGGGCCGCTGCGGCGGCGTCGGCGGGGACGCCGGGCGGGGTGGTGAAGTCGCGGTAGGTGCCGGTGACGACGGAGCCGAGGAAGGCGATGCCGAGGGCGGCGCCCAGTTCGTAGGCGGTCTCGGAGACGGCGGAGGCGGCGCCGGCCTCGTGGCGGGGGACGGTGGAAAGGATGACGTCGGCGGTGACGGTGAAGGCGAGTCCGGCGCCGGTGCCGACGAGGAAGAGGACGACGCCGAGGGCGGCGATGTGGGTGTCGGCGCGCAGGGTGACGCAGGCGGCGAGGGCGAGCCCGACGACGGTGAGTCCGCCGGCGACCGCGACGCGCACGGACAGGCGCCGGGCGATGTGCCCGGCGGCCAGGCCGGCGCCGATGGCGCCGACGGCGGCGGGCAGTTCGGCGAGGCCGGCGTGGAGCGGGGAGCGCAGCTGCACCATCTGGAGGAACTGGGACAGGAAGAAGACCAGTCCGGACAGTCCGAGGATGGTGAGGAGGTCGGCGAGGACGGCGCCGGAGAAGCCCCTGTGGTGGAAGAGCTTCATGTTGAGCAGCGGGGAGGGAAGGGTGTACTGGCGCCGGGCGAAGACGGCGAGGGCGAGCACCCCGAGGACGGCGGCGAGGGCGGTGCCGGCGTGGAGGCCGTGGACCGCTGCTTCCTTGACGGCGTAGACGACGGCGACCGTGCCGACGAGGGAGAGGGCGACGCTGGGCAGGTCCCAGGGTCCGGGGGCGGGGTTGCGGGACTCGGGCAGGACGCGGGCGCCGACGAGGACGAGCAGGGCCATGACGGGCAGGTTGATGAGGAAGACCGAGCCCCACCAGAAGTGGCCCAGCAGGAATCCGCCGAGGACGGGTCCGACGGCGGCGCCCGCGGAGGCGGCGGCGCCCCAGACGCCGACGGCGAGGCTGCGTTCCCTGGGGTCGTGGAAGAGGTTGCGGATGAGCGCGAGGGTGGACGGCATCAGGGTGGCGCCCGCGACGCCGAGCAGGGCGCGGGCCGCGATCATCATTGCGGGGCTGGTGGCGTAGGCGGCGAGCACGGACATGGCGCCGAACGCGACGGACCCGGTGAGCAGGAGTTTCTTGCGTCCTATGCGGTCGCCGAGGCTGCCCATGGACACGAGGAGACCGGCGATGACGAAGGAGTAGATGTCGCCGATCCACAGGAGCTGGGTGCCGGTGGGGCGCAGGTCCTCGCTGAGGAAGGGGGTGGCCAGGCCGAGGACGGTGGCGTCGACGCCGACGAGGAGGACCGCGAGGACGAGGACGCCGAGGGCGAGCCAGCGTCCGGGGCGGGGGGTGCTGCCGGGGTCCGGGGCGGTGGGGTTCATCGGCCGTTGCTCCGGCGGATGCCGCCGATCAGCAGTTCGGCGATCGAGTGGGTGAAGTCGTTGCGGGCGACGCGTCCCTCGTGGACGGCCCAGGCGCCGGAGCCGATGAGTCCGTAGAGGGCTTCGGTGAGCCAGACGGAGGCGAGGTCGATGCGGAAGTCGCCGTCCTCCTGGCCGCGGCGGAAGAGGGCCTGGATGCGGGCGTCGAGGCGGGCCCAGCCCTCGTTGATGCCGTCGCCCTCGAAGAGCTGGTTCTCGGTGAGCAGGAACGCGAGGATGCCGGCGACCTGTTCGGCCTCGGCGATCAGGCGGCGCAGGGCGGTGGGGGCGTCGTCCTCGTCGAGGCGGGCGGCGTCGAGGGCCCGGCCGAACTGCTCGATGCCGCGTTCCTCCAGGGCGCGGATGAGGGCGTCGCGTCCGGCGAAGTGCCGGTGGAGGGTGGCACGGCTGATGCCGGCGGCGCGGGCGATCTCGTCCATGGAGGAGCTCGCCCGTCGGGTGAGCTGTGCGGCGGCTGCGGTGAGTACGTGTGCGCGGTCAACGGCCATGAGACTCACTTTAACCGAATGAGACGTAAATGTTTCACGAGGGACGGTGGCCGCTCGCGGCATGGCGCGGCCCCGCTCCCGGGGAGGAAGCGGGGCCGGCGGGTGTCAGCGCTTGGCGGCGGCCCACTCCTGCTGCCGGGCGAGGTCCGCCTTCAGCTCGGCGAGCTGGACGGCGACGGCGGACGGCGCGGTGCCGCCGCGGCCGCTGCGCGAGGCGAGCGCGCCGGGCACGTCGAGGACGGTACGGACCTCGGGCGTCAGATGGGGCGAGATCGCGGCGAACTGCGCGTCGGTGAGCTGGTCCAGCTCGATGCCGTGCGCCTCGCACTCCTTGACGCACTCCCCCGCGACCTCGTGCGCCACCCGGAACGGCACGCCCTGCTTGACCAGCCACTCCGCGACGTCGGTGGCGAGCGAGAACCCGGCCGGGGCCAGTTCCTCCATCCGCTCCCGGTGGACGGTCAGTGTCGCCATCATGCCGGTGAACGCGGGCAGCAGGACCTCCAGCTGGTCGCAGGAGTCGAAGACCGGCTCCTTGTCCTCCTGGAGGTCGCGGTTGTAGGCGAGCGGCAGCGCCTTGAGGGTGGCCATCAGGCCGGTGAGGTTGCCGATCAGCCGGCCGGACTTGCCGCGGGCGAGCTCGGCGATGTCCGGGTTCTTCTTCTGCGGCATGATCGACGAGCCGGTGGAGAACGCGTCGTGCAGGGTCACGAAGGAGAACTCCTTCGTGTTCCAGAGGATGACCTCCTCGGCGATCCGGGAGAGGTTGACGCCGATCATCGCGGTGACGAACGCGAACTCCGCGACGAAGTCCCGCGAGGCCGTCCCGTCGATGGAGTTGCCGGCCGCGCCCCGCTCGAAGCCGAGGTCGGCGGCGACGGCCTCCGGGTCGAGGCCGAGGGAGGAGCCGGCCAGCGCGCCGGAGCCGTAGGGCGAGACGGCGGTGCGCTCGTCCCACTGCCGCAGCCGCTCGGCGTCCCGCGACAGCGCCTGCACATGGGCGAGGACATGGTGGGCGAAGAGGACGGGCTGGGCGTGCTGGAGGTGGGTGCGGCCGGGCATGGCCACGTCCGGGTGGGCCTCCGCGAGGCCGATCAGCGCCTCCTGGAGGTCGGCGATCAGGCCGCCGATGATCCGGGCGTGGTCGCGCAGGTACATCCGGAAGAGGGTGGCGACCTGGTCGTTGCGGGACCGGCCGGCCCGCAGTTTCCCGCCGAGGTCGGGGCCGAGCCGCTCCAGCAGCCCGCGCTCCAGGGCGGTGTGCACGTCCTCGTCGGCGACGGTGCCGGTGAACGAGCCGTCGGCGACGTCGGCCTCCAGCCGGTCGAGGCCGGCGAGCATCCGCTCCAGCTCGTCGGCGGTGAGCAGGCCGGCGGTGTGCAGCACACGGGCGTGGGCGCGGGACCCGGCGATGTCGTACGGCGCGAGGCGCCAGTCGAAGTGGACGGACGCGGACAGCCGGGCGAGTGCCTGTGCCGGCCCGTCGGCGAAGCGGCCTCCCCAGAGCCGGACATCGCCGGTGCTCGTTTCCGTCGTCGGCTCAGCGCCGTTGCTCACTGCTGCTCCTCAAGGCTGTGGATGTGCCGCCGCCTCCCGGCGCGGGGGCGGGAGGCGGCGTGGTGGTGCGGGGCGCGGACCGGGTCAGCCCTGGTCGCGCTTGGCCGCGATCTTGCTCGACATGCCGAAGATCTCGATGAAGCCCTTGGACAGCGACTGGTCGAAGGTGTCGCCGGTGTCGTAGGTCGCGAGGTTGAAGTCGTAGAGCGAGGAGGCCGACTTCCGGCCGGTGACGACGGCGCGGCCGCCGTGCAGTGTCATCCGGATGTCGCCGCTGACGTGCTGGTTGGCCTCGGCGATGAAGCCGTCGAGGGCCCGCTTGAGCGGGGAGAACCACAGGCCGTCGTAGACCAGCTCGCCCCACCGCTGCTCGACCTGCCGCTTGTAGCGGGCCAGCTCGCGCTCGACGGTGACGTTCTCCAGCTCCTGGTGGGCGGTGATCAGCGCGATGGCGCCGGGCGCCTCGTACACCTCGCGGGACTTGATGCCGACGAGACGGTCCTCGACGATGTCGATCCGGCCGACGCCCTGGGCGCCGGCCCGCTTGTTGAGCTCCTGCACGGCCTGGAGGACGGTGACCGGCCGGCCGTCGAGGGCGACGGGCACGCCCTTGTCGAAGGTGATGACGACCTCGTCCGCCTCGCGGGGGGTGGCGGGGTTCTGGGTGTACTCGTAGACGTCCTCGATCGGCGCGTTCCAGATGTCCTCCAGGAAGCCGGTCTCCACGGCGCGCCCGAAGACGTTCTGGTCGATGGAGTACGGGGACTTCTTGGTGGTGGCGATCGGGAGGTTGTTGGCCTCGCAGAAGGCGATGGCCTTGTCCCGGGTCATCGCGTAGTCGCGGACCGGGGCGATGCACGTGAGGTCGGGGGCGAGGGAGGCGATGCCGGCCTCGAAGCGGACCTGGTCGTTGCCCTTGCCGGTGCAGCCGTGGGCGACGGTGGACGCGCCGTGCTTCTTGGCGGCGGCGGCGAGGTGCTTGACGATCACGGGCCGCGACAGGGCGGAGACGAGGGGGTAGCGGTCCATGTAGAGGGCGTTGGCCTGGATCGCCGGGAGGCAGTACTCGTCGGCGAATTCGTCCTTGGCGTCCGCGACCTCCGCCTCGACGGCACCGCAGGCGAGCGCGCGCTTGCGGATGACGTCCAGGTCCTCGCCGCCCTGGCCGACATCGACGGCGACGGCGATGACCTCGGCGCCCGTCTCCTCGGCGATCCAGCCGATGCAGACGGAGGTGTCCAGGCCGCCCGAGTAGGCGAGTACGACGCGCTCGGTCACGGGTTTCTCCTTACGGTGCAAACGCTGATGGGTATAACTATGCACTCGACCGTATGGTTCGTCAACAGATGGGGAACGCCGCAGCTCAGCGGCGTGTCACCGGCGCGTCACGGAGGGTCCGGGGATGCTCGGGGGGTGTCAGCGGGCGGCCCGGAGGGCGTCGAGCAGGACGTTCACATGCCCGTGCGACAGGTCCTTGGTCGCCGTGAGCAGGGTCAGCGGGCCGTCGTGCGCCAGCTCGCGCAGATGCCGCAGCGCCTCCCCCGCCCCCGGCTCCTCCAGTTCGGCGCGGTAGCGGTCGGCGAACCGCCCGAAGCGCTCCGGCCGGTGCTTGTACCAGCGGCGCAGCTCCGAGGAAGGGGCCACCGCCTTGCACCACTCGGTCAGCCGGGCGTCCTCCTTGGCGAGGCCGCGCGGCCACAGCCGGTCGACCAGGACCCGGGCGCCGTCCGCCGGCTCCGGCGGGTCGTACACCCGGCGCACCCGGACATCGGCAGAGGATTTTCCGGTCATATCTCCATCGAAGCACGCATTTCGCTGCGGCACCGGTGGGCGGCGGGGGCCGGATCCCGGCTCTTCGGACCCCCGCTTTGGAATCCTGGCCCCGGACAGGGTATTTTTCTTCCTGCACGCCCGGCCGGGGTTCATCCGGCCGGTACGAGCACCGGGACGTGGCGCAGCTTGGTAGCGCACTTGACTGGGGGTCAAGGGGTCGCAGGTTCAAATCCTGTCGTCCCGACGGTGCGAGAAGCCCGCCGACCAGGAGTTCTGCTCCTGATCGGCGGGCTTTTGCGTGGACCCGGCGCCGGGGGCCCGTACGGCCGGTGCCGTACGGGCGCCCCGGCGGCCGGTGTCAGACCCGGGCGCCGTTGTCCTCCGTCCTCCGCGGGCCCCCGCGGGCGGGAGCGGGACGGCCGGAGCGCGGCCGCGGCGGCGGCGCATTGCTGTACGACTCCAGGACGATGGCCAGCGGTGTCGCGGTGAACAGCGACGAGTACATGCCGAAGACGACGCCGATGAGCAGCGCCAGCGCGAAGTCGGTGAGCGAGTCCCCGCCCAGCACGGCGAGTGCCGCCAGGACGAAGAGGGCGCCGATACCGGTGTTGACGGTGCGCGGCAGGGTCTGGACCAGGGCGGTTCCGGCGATCCGCGGGAACGGCGCGCGGCGGTCGGCCGCCCACATCTCCCGGATGCGGTCGAAGACGACGACGGTGTCGTTGACCGAGTAGCCGATGACGGTCAGCAGCGAGGCGAGGAACACCCCGTCGACCGGTTTGCCCAGCCAGGCGAAGACGCCGACGAGGATCACCACGTCGTGCGCCATGCCGGCGACCGCGGCGAGCGCGAACGTCCAGCGGAACCGGACCGCGAGATAGACCATCTGGGCGGCCAGGGCCACCCCGAGCGCGATCAGCGCGTTGCGGCGCAGTTCGTCGCCGAGGCTGGGGCCGATCCGTTCGTCGCGGACCTTCTCCGTGCTGCCGCCGAGGTCGCGCACCACTCCCGTGACCCGCTTCTCCTCGGCGGCGGACAGGTCGTCGGTGCGTACCGTCAGCTCGCCGTCGCCGGAGGTGTTGACCACGGCCCGGGGGAAGCCCGCCTCGCCCAGCGCCGCGCGGGCGCGGTCCGCGTCGACGGGACGGGTGGTGGAGTACTCGATCATGCGGCCGCCGGTGAACTCCACCCCGAGGTCCAGGCCGCGTACGGCGATCCCGCAGGACGCGAGGGCCAGCAGGACCGCGGACAGGGCGAGCCAGCGGCGGCGGTGGCGCATCAGCCGCGGGTCGCGGCGCTGGAGCCAGGTGCGGACGCGCCCGGTGGAGGCGATGCCGCTCAGGCCGTGGCGGCGTTCCAGCGGCGCGCGGGTGACGGCGAACTCGGCCAGCACCCGGGTGACGACCAGCGCGCTGACCATGGAGGCCAGGACGCCGATGCAGAGGGTGACGCCGAAGCCGCGGACCGGTCCGGACGCGAAGAGGAACAGCAGTCCCGCGGCGAGCAGGGTGGTGATGTTGGAGTCGGCGACGGCGCTGAGCGCGTGCCGGAAGCCGCCGGTCAGCGCGGTGTGCAGGCTTCTGGGCCGGCCGCGGCGGGCGCCGGGTCCGGTGCGTGGCGCCAGGTATTCCTCGCGGGCGCGTTCGAAGACCAGCACATTGGCGTCCACCGCCATCCCGATGGCGAGCACGAAACCGGCGAGCCCGGGGAGGGTGAGGGTGGCGCCGACGGCGAGCAGGGCGGCGTAGGAGATCAGCGCGTAGCAGGCCAGGGAGAGTGCCGCGAGGGTGCCCAGCAGACGGTAGACGACGATCATGAACAAGGCGGTGAGCGCGACGCCGATGACGGCGGCGACGGCGCTGGACTCGATGGCCTCGGCGCCGAGGGTGGGGCCGACGGTCCGCTGTTCGACGATCTCGACGGGGACGGGCAGCGCGCCGCCGGTCACGAGCAGCGCCAGTTCGCGGGCCTGGGGCTCGTCGAATCCGCCGGTGATCCGGGTGGAGCCGCCGGTGATGCCGGTGCCGCAGGCCACGGTCGGGTCGACCTGCGGCGAGGAGATGATCTTGTTGTCGAGGACGATCGCGGCGCGCCGGGCCGGGTCGCCGGGCGGGGCGCAGGCGGCCTTGCCGGTCAGCTCGGCCCAGGACTTCTTCCCCGTGCCGCGCAGGTCGAGGGAGACGAACCAGCCGGCGCCGGTCTCCGCGTCGAACTGTGCCTCGGCGCGGTCCACGGCGTCGCCGGTGAGGGCGGGCGGGCCGAGCTTCAGGCGGGTGCCGGATTCGTCGGGCAGGGTCCGTGCGCCCTTGTCCCCGGGGGTGTCCTTCGCGTCGCGCTGTCCGGGGGGCGCGGTGCCGGTGACGGGGTGGACGGTGAGCTGGGCGGTGCGGCCCAGGACGTCGGTGGCCTCCTTCGGGTCCTGGACGCCGGGGAGTTCCACGACGATGCGGTGGTCCCCGGAGCGGGCGAGGGTGGGTTCGCTGACGCCGAGCGCGTCGACGCGGCGGCGCAGGACCTCCAGGGTGCGGTCGGTGGCGTCCCGGTCGGCGGTGGCCGACGGGGTGTCGCGGGTCTCCAGGACGATCTGCGTACCGCCGCGCAGATCGAGACCGAGCCGGGCGGGCTGGGTGAGGGCGAGATAGGCGGACAGGGCCAGGACGGCGAGCGCGAGCAGCGCCCGCACGCGGGTGGCGCGGGTCATCGGTGCCTCCAACAGGCGTGCCGCGACCCGGGTCGCGGGGCGCGGCGGTGAACGACGGGAGCCGGTCAGCTGCTGGAGAGGGGCGGG
>NZ_JCANQV010000096.1:0-20612 GCF_059553635.1 Candidatus Streptomyces philanthi | reverse complement strand
CGCCGCACCGCCGGTCACGAACTTCCGCAACATGACGGCCAGTCAGCTCAATGCACTCGGAAACCTGCCCCTGACCAGCAGTAATAGCGAACTGCAACTGGAGTACTAAGAAGCTGCTCAGTCACCGTGCCCCCTTGTCGCTTTCCGATGAGCATAGCCGTCACAGCATGACAAGGCAGCCGGGACTTCATTAAATTAACCTCGCCGTGTGCCCGTGTCGAGGCGGCGGCTATGGGATGGCCTCGCAGGCCGGGTCGGTGTGCCGGTCGAGACGGTCCGCAATTCCGGCCTGGACACCGCGATATCGGGGGCGCTGGCGTCGTAGCGCAAGTCGCGGGCGGTGCGCGATCCGGGCAAGATCCTGCTGGAAGTGGCCCTGGCTGTCGCACTCGGCGGGCACTGTCTGGGTGACGCCGGCATGCTGCGGGCCGAGCCGGGCGTGTTCGGCCCGGTGGCCTCCGATCTGACCGCCTCTCGTCTCGTCGACACGAACAACAGCCGCAGTGTGGCGGACTGCTCCGTCCGCTTCGAAGTCCTCGATGCGACCGGCGATGCCCTCTGCGCCACAGGCGTGACGGCGGACAAACTCGGGGCCGGGAGCGTCAGGAGACGCGGCCCCGCTGGCGCCAAGTTCAAGAACGGGAGGTTCGCGGACATCCGAGGCATACGGATCTCACAGGTGGACCGAACCTGATGATCTTGCGCGGATGAGCTGGGACGGATGAAGCCCTTACCGAAGGTGGGGCTTCATCGACTCGTCTGCGGCGCATTACCTCGGAAGCCGACGTCGACTAGCGCCGCCGGACAGGACGAATCATCGCGGCGTACACCGGTGAGTCCGCGTATGGTTGCTGGTCACCGATCTTGCGGTAGCCCCATGCCTCGTACCTGGCTTGGAGAGCCCCGTCACCCATCGCCGGATTGACGAGGAGCGTAACGCGCTCCTCGGTGCGCGGAGCGAGCCACGTTTCGTGGAGCTGCCAGGCCACGCCGCTGCCGCGCCACGGCTTCCGCACGACGATCTCGTTCAGCGCGACAGTGCGACGCCCGTTCTCTTCGCTTACCTCCTCAGGGAGAGCGATTTTCATGTGCGACCACCACGCCGATTCCGGACCGAGTGGGTATCCGAAGCAGAAGCCCACCGCCTCGCCGGCTTCGTGGGCTACCACCGCAGTCCAACCCGGCCGGGAAGCGTACTTCGCCAGCCGCTCACTGAACCGTTCCACAGACTGAAATTCGCTCGTGATGCCGAAGTCCTTGTGCCGGACTTCGCTGTGGACTTCGAGAATCGTCTTCTGAATCGAGGGCAAGTGCTCGGCCGTGGCCTGGCTGAACTCGACAGTCACGCTCGTTCCTTTCGCTCCGTGTAACGTACGTTCCAATCCGACGCGCACCGTGCGCCAGGAGCGATGTCCCTGAGCTCGCGATCGAACTTGGCGACGAGCCGCCCGGTGCGTCCCTTCAGCAAACCACCGGGCTCCTTGGGCAGCGCCGCCAGGGCCGTCTCGCAGGACGCCTCAACCTCCCCCTGTCGCAGCTGTGTGAGGGCGAGATGGACTGTGTAGTAGGACCGGTTCCGGCGGTACTCCGGACGGAGTCGAGCGAGTGTTCGATGTAGGTGTGCCTCCGCATCACCATGTCGCCCGAGCCGCGTCAAGATGAGGCCAGTCAGCCCTTCAAGTTCCGCGGGGTCGTAAAACCCGATCCATGCTGGCCGCACCTCGCCTGGGTCAGCCTGACCGAGTGCCGTATGGGCCCGGTCAAGGGTTCGGAGGGCAACCCGATCGTCCCCTACCCGGGCCTGGATGCCAGCCAGACGGGCACAGGCCAGGGAGCGGTAGAGCGGATCACGGCGGCACGCCTGCGAATCACGCGCGACCTGGGCTGCGGCGAGAGCTTCCTGGATATGTCCAGGCCGCTGTGCAGCCAGCATCGACGCATGGCCCCACAGCCTCAGTTCGATCTCAGGGTTCCGGGAGAGGCGCGCGAGGTGCAGGCCATCCACGAGGTGTCGTCGAGCCCGGTCGGGGGCGTGATCGTCTACAGCGGCCCACAACGCCGTACCGGTGAAAGCTGCTGCGAGATAATAGAGACGGGAACGAACGCGGCTGGCGATCGTACCGACCGCCTGGCGCTCTAGGGCGTGGTGTGCGAAGGCCAGGGCACGGGTTTCCAACTTGACGTTCCCACCGCCTTGGTTGTCCTCAGCGACGAGTTGGTTGAAGGCGGCTTCCAGGTCATTGACGTCTTTCATCCCGACACGTGGGCGCGCTGAAGCGGACGGGACGGGGAGTAGGGCGCTTACTGCTACCGATGCGCTTCCGGTGGCGAACCGACGTCGCTCCACTGGGTCCTCCGATACTGCCGGTACGAGGTGGGCGGACGACGCTCCGGCGTTCCGCTTAGGCGGCATGAACCCGAGTTGTTCCGCACTCACGTCGAATTCTGCTTCGAGAGCCAGCCGCTGTCTCTTCTGCGGCCAACGCGTTTTTCCTGTGAGCCAGTTGCGGACGTGCCGAGCATCGATTGCTCCGGGCTTCCCCGTGATGTCCTCAATGTGGGCGTTGAGGTGCCTCGCCAGTTCCGCCTGCGTGAGCCCCGCGCGTGCCATGTAGGCCGCTAGATGGACATTGGACGTCGCCGACTTCACGTTGCCCTCCATGGACTCACCGTAGCGACAGATAGCTTGGCCGCCGCATAAAGAAGGTAAAAATTTCCGGTACCGCGCAGCGAAGTGGGCACTGGAATTGCCTGTCGTGTGGCTGTAGATGCGGATTACCTCTTGCTGTGCCGTCGCACGATCGGCGGTCTCCCACCCCCGACGAAGCCGAGGCCGGCATGAGGACGAGCCAGAGCATCCCCCTTCCTTCCCTCCGAGATGACGCTGCGTTTCCGGCCGCCGCCGTGTACTGCCGCAACAACACCGCCCCACACATCCGGCTAGGCAGTGCGTCAAGTAAGGCCGGGGCACCCCTTTCGGAGGCCCAGGCAGAGCCGTCCGGATTCATCCGTCGCCTCGCGGTCGATGTGTGCGAGGCGACGGCCCCTCTTGAGAACGCCCCTCCCCCGCTGCCCGGGCCGATTCTGCGTGGTCTGTGGCTGAGCGTCGGCGACAGCGTCGACGGCGTCTCCTCCGCCCGTGCCGTGATCCGCGCCGCGCTGGCCCGGTGGGGTCTGGCGTCCTGCAACGCCGCCATCACGATCGAGTACCTGATCACAGAACTAGCCGCCAACAGCCTGCTGCACGGTTCCGGGCCGGTGTCGGCGGAGCTGACACTGCGGGCGGGGAGCTTGCTGCTTGAGGTGCGTGACGCCTCGATGCGGATGCCTGCCGTGCGGGCGGTGGACGACCTCTCCGAGCACGGCCGCGGCCTGGGGATCGTCGCGGAACTGGCCGACGCGTACGGCTGCTGGAGAACGGCCGGCGGCAAAACAGTGTGGTGCATGGTGGGGCTGCCGCCCGAGGCCACCGCGCGGGCCGCCACCGTCGACCTGGGCCAGATGAGCGTGGCCGCCGTACACCTGGAACCCCCGTACGAGACAGAGGTACTGCTGCGCGCCGACGAGCTGCGCGAGGTCGCCGGGTGCGAGGCGGTCTACGACCGGCTGGACGCCGTGATCGGCGGGGGGCCGCGGCCGTCGCCGGGCGAGGTGGCGGCCCTGACCGGGCGAGCGCGGAGCACCCTGCGTCACCTCGTGTCGAACATCCTCATCCCGCCGGCGCCGCACGACCGCCCCCCGCACGCGGAGGCTGATCCGTGCTCGTTCGTCGGACGCGTCTGCACCCGCGTCAGGGCGGGACAAGACGTTCTCGACCAGTCGCAGCAGGCGCTCACTGACCCCGCCCAGGCCCTGTCCCGGCTGCGGCGCTTGTCTTACGCGTGCCTGGATCTGCTGGATCTGCTGGCCGAGGAGGTCTCGTGACGTCGCCCTCCTTGCTGGAGATCGCCTCCGACGCGGTGCGCGGGGACCCGCGGCTGGTCCTGGAGACGGACGCGGAGTGGACGATACGCCGCGGCCTGACCGCGCTCGCCCGCACCGCCCCCTCGACACCCACGGCCCCCGCCGACCCGCGGGTCGCGGCGGTACTCCGACCGCATATCCCGCAGGTGGAATCGGTCATCGCGAACCTCCTGCCGTACGTGGCGCATCGCGCCGACCGGGCCGGGCCGGACAGCGTCACGGCCGCGACCGTCCGCCGGGCCCGCGACTTCATCAGCGGCTCGGACCACACCCTCACCTACCCCGCGAGGCGCCGACTGTGCCTGCTGCTCTACACGGCCATGCGCCTGCTGCGCATCGCGCGGGCGCCGCGGCCGCCGTAGCCCTGTGCTCCCGCCGGCACCCACCGTCCCGGACGCCCAGCCCGACGCCCGGCCACCCCTCGCGCGTCGGCCCCGCCGATCCGCCCCCGAAGTCCTGCCAGGGGCGGACCGGCGTAGCAAGGCTCCGGCCCTGTTCCGTCCTTCGCCCGATCTGAAGAGAGCAGCTCCGCATGACCGACCACCACCGTGATCACTTCCCCATCCGCCGCGGCCATCCGGTAGCGGAGAAAACGATGGAAATCGTCGTGTGGGTGGTGGCCGGCGCGATCGGACTCCTGCTGCTCGGCCTGCTCGCCGTGGTGGCCTTCGCCCACTCCGTCGTCTCGCCCTGACCGCGGCTCTCACGGGCGACGAAGCCGCCGCCAGCGCCACTTCCCCAACCACGATCCCGAAAGCCACCCTCATGTGCACCCATCATCCGCCGTGCCCGAGTGCCCGCGCCGCTGACCGTGAGGCCGCGCACTCCGTGGCGGCCCACCCCGAGCAGGGGTGGAGCCTGCTGTGCAACGGCGTCCTGCTGTTCGAGGACACCGGTGAACTCCTGCCGGACGGGCAGGTCATCGCCCCGCACCGCCCCACGGCACCAGTGGTGGCCGCCCGATGACGGCAACGACGAGGCGGGCGCCCACCGCACCGCACAGTGGCCCAGCGGTATCCGGTGTGCCCTACCTCGCGACGTGGTCCGGGGAACGCATTAACAACAGAACGCTCGTGGTGGGTGCCGGCGGCCGGCTGGATTTCCTGCAGCCTCGGCACGATGACCGAGACCGGGCCGGGGTGTTGTGGTCCCGCCGGGCCGAACGCCTCGGCCGGGGGGAGCCCGACTTCGGTGGGGTGCATTCCCGTCGTCAGCGCCGGTGCATGCGCGACCTGCTGTGCCACATCTGCGGCCGCAGCGCGGACGTCAGCGCCCGTGGTGTGCTGTGGCTGGTACCGGCCGCCCCCGGCGAAGTGCTCCAGCCCGAGACGACCCACCCTCCGGTGTGTGTGCCCTGCGCCGTCGCGGCGATGCGGTCGTGCCCCCGCCTGCGCCGCACCGGCGCCCACGCCCTGCGCGTGCGCCACCCCCGTCCCTGGGGAGTGTTCGGCGTCCTCTACCACCCCGGGCGCGACGGTGCCCTGCACCCCGAGGAGACCGTGGAGATCGACTACTTCGACTCCGAGGCGCAGTGGGTCCTCGCCCACCAAATGATCACAAGCCTCGACGAGTCCACCCGCGTGAACCTCGCCGAGGAACACGCCCGCCACCTCGCTCTCGCAGCGCGGAGCAGCCGGTGACCTGGCCCGCCGTCCATGAACCGACATCGCGCACCCGGTGTCCAGGTCACCGGCCGCCCGCGCTGTCACCAACCCCTTCTCCTGCCCGGCCTCCCTCCGAAGGAACAATCCATGAAACCCAATTCCGGCATCCTGGCCCTGAGTGCGGCGACCGCGGCGCTCCTGCTCGCCGGATGCTCGTCCGCTCCGGGCGCCGCTCCCCGGACCGAGGCCGCGCACCAGACCTCTTCCCGTCACGAGGCTCCGGGGAAGGTCGCCGGCCCCACCGACGAGGTCTGCGGCCTCCCGGTCCCCACCACGGTCGTCGCACCGCTGCTGCCCAGTGGGAAGACGGCCAAGCCCGAGAAGATCGCCAACCCGGCCGGCTCTGGCACCGAGTGCATGTACCACGTCGACGGCCAGCCCGCCCTCGACGTCGCCTACCAGCCACGCGCGCCTCACCACGACATCCGCGCCGCCGCCGAGAGCAAATTCATCCCCGCACGCCACATCCGATACCAGGGCGACGACACGGCGCTGTTCAAGCCCAACACCCCGATGCTCGGCGGCATGAAGATCCGCCCGTGCGGCCCCGGCGGGCCCACCCAGGCGTGGATCACGGTGCTGAGCCCCGCAGACGCACGCGACGCATCGGACGCGAACCTCACCGCCGCCGTCGACGCCATCCTCCACGCCGCGGCCACGAAGACCGGCTGCTGACGCCAGCACTCATCCCACTCCCGTACCACCACCTTGAAGAAGGACCGATGACTGTTGATGTCGTGCGTGCTGCCGCGGCCGGCTTACCGGCCCGGCGCCTGGCGGCCACCGCACTGGGCGCCGCCCTCGGCGTATGCCGCGGCGGCACGCTCGTCGAGATCGGCACCACCGACAGCGCCCCCGCCGCCACCCTCCGCCTGCTGCCGCCGCTCCTTTCCGTCCTGGCACGCCAGGGCAGCAGCGCACTGTCGGCCGTGCCGCGTACGGGCGTACAGGCGTCGCTGCGCCGCCACGGCATACGCTCCATCATCGTCACCCGCGGCCCCCGCCCCCTCGTGCACCTCGCGCAGACGGTCGACGTCGTCCGGCTGACCGACCTCGTCATCGGCGCGCTGCCCGCGGCGTCCGGCGCGGCGGCCTACCGGCTGCGGATGGCACTGGTCACCGCGGGGCTGCCCGCCGCGGTGACCGTCGAGGGCGCCCTCGTGGGCATGGGGCCGTGGGAGCCCCGCGACGCGGCCGCGGTCTGCGTCCGCCTGGCGCCCGACGTCGCGTCCTGCGTCGCCGACCTCAACCCCGGCCTCCCCGCCGATCAGAGCGTCCTGGCCCAGTACCTGACCTTCGCGCTCCAGCGCGCCGCCGGTATCACCACGGGGCGCGGCGCGCTGAGCTGCTACCGCACGCGGACGGGGCAGATCGGGATCTGCCCCGCCACCCCGCGCCAGGCCCAGTACCTGGCCGACGCCCTCGCGCCCTTCCTCCCGACTGCCATCCCCCAGTAACCGCATCACCTAAAGGAAGCAACGATGCCCAACACCTTGACCTGCCGCCGTCCGTGGGCGCTGTCGAACTTCAGCGCACCGAAGCCCGCCTCCGCGGCCACCGAGCCCGCCGAGCTGATCTACGACCCCCGCCGGCAGATCACCACCACCGCCAAGGGCACTCCGGCTCACGCCCAGTTCCGCGCGAGCACGGAGACGACCACCAACGGCCAGATGCAGAGCGATGACCGGGAACTCATCCCCTACCTGTGGTGATCCCGGGCACCGGGCGGGCCGCGCACGTCTCACGGCCCGCCCGTCACCCGGCCTGAACTGAACTGCTCTCCCGACACGAGGAACAACGCCGTGATGTCCCGTCCTTCCGCGCGGCCGGTCTGCGTGATCACCACACGGACCGATCCGACTGCCGACCGCGTCCTGCTCGCCCTCGAACAGATCGGCACCCCAGCCATCCGATTCGATCTGGCCGATTTCCCCGAGCACGTGAACCTCGACGCCCGCCATGACGGTCGTGCCTGGTCCGGCACGCTGAGCACCGCCCACCACCGCGTGCGCCTGGAGGACGTCGGCGCCGTGTGGTGGTGGCACTCCAACCCGGCGCACATCCCTGCCGGGCCTCACCTGTGCGCGGCCGAGGCCGAGTGGGCCAGCGGGGAGGCGAACGCGGGGGTTGCCGGTGTGCTGGCCTCGTTGCGGTGCCGCCACGTCAATCACCCCACCAGCACCCACGCCGCCCAGTGCAAAGCCGATGTCCTCGCCGCAGCCCCGGAGCACGGCCTGTCCGTCCCGCCGACGTGGATCGGCAACGACCCCACCGCCGCCCAGGCGTTCGCCAACAGCACCGGGCCACTGGTGACCAAAACGCTGCGCCTGCCCGGCATCGTCTACCCCTCCGGCGAGGCCGCCGCCCACTGCACCACCCGCGTGGACCCCGCCGACCTGGACGACCGCATCGCCCACGGCATCCAGCAACTCCAACTGCGGGTGAACAAGGCGTTCGAGGTGCGGCTCACCACCGTCGGCGCGCACCAGTTCGCCGCGCGGATCGACGCACACTCCGACGCCGCACGGACCGATTTCCGGGCCGACTACGACGCCTTGACCTACCGCACCACCGATATCCCCCACCGCGTCCGGGCCGGCATGGCGCGGCTGATGGCCCACTACCGCCTCCACTACGCCGCCACCGACTTCCTCGTCGACGCCGACGGCGAGTGGCATCTGGTCGACCTCAACCCGGCCGGCCAGTACGGCTGGATCGAGACCGCCCTGCCCGACCTGCCCATCACCGCGGCCCTCGCCCGCCTGCTGACCACCCCGCTGACGGACTGATCCTTTCCGTCAACCGCCCGGAGGCACGAGCATGACCGGCACTGTCACCATCGGCACCTGCCCCCGAGCGAACGGCTGACCGCGGCCATGAAGAAGTGTCCGCCGACAACCGTGCTGCGGGTCGGCGTCTTCGCGCTCGCTGTCGTCCTCTTCCTCCTCGCAGCCCGCCACCATGCCTGAACCCTGTCCGAAGGAAGTCCCGTGACCGTCCCCGTCGTCCACGACGACCCCAGCCGCATCCGGGTCCTCGCGTGCATCCTGCCGCCCTACCCCCTGAGGGATACGCGATGGCGGGCGGCCGTGCGGATGATCCGCGGCCAGCGCCCATGCATCGTCATCTGCCACGGCCAGCCCGACCCCCGCGCCGACAACGGGGCGCACATGTACGAGACCGCGGCGCACCTGACCCTCCGCCCCCGGCCCGCGCTCACCCCGGTCCCCGTCTCGGCCTCGCCGGCCCTGGGCACCACCATCGTCTACCTCGACCCGATGCTGTGCCGCATCACCACCCGCGGGCACCTGCGCACCCACTCCGGCCAGCACCTCGCCCACCCCGCCATACGCGTCGACGACGCCCCCACACCCCTGCACCTCACCGGCCTGGCCCTGCCCGCAGACCCCGACCGCAGCGCCGCCGACCTGTGGAGCCTGACCGACCTCGCCGCGCCCAGGACGGCCGCCCTCCTCAGCACCGTGCACGCATGCCCCACCGCCCAGGCACCGCCCTGGAGCACCGACCCCACCACCCACCCGAACACGGCCACGGTCACGTCCCCGTGGGTGGACCTGGCGCACCACGCCGCCACCCGCCTCGGCCAGGCAGGCGCGCTCGTCCCGACGCTGCCCTCGCACCCGGCGATGCCGCGGCCCGACCACCTCTACGCCACACCTCAGACAGCCGAAGCCCTCCACCGCGTCGAGGTCATCACCACCCCCGCCGTCCGCAAGGTCCTCGGCGGCCACGCCCCCCTCCTCGCGGTTTTCTACCGCGACAAGCTCAACAAGATCCTGTCGAACAGCCGCCCTCAGTCCCGGCCAAGCCCCCGGCCCGGCACCACCACTCCCCCTCGCGCAGACAGGGCACTGGCGTGACCGCGCGGGCGCGTGCCGTCGCACGCACAGCAACGGGTGCGGTCGTGTTGCTGTCCGTGCCCCTCGCGGCGGGTACGGCACCCGCGGCCCACGCGGATTCCGTACGGGACCGGCAGTGGCCGCTGTCCGCCAACGGGCCGTTGGCCGTTCCCCGGGAGGAGGCGGGGGCCGCGCCCGTGGTGCGGCACAGTGCGGCGGCGGCCCCGGCCCCCCGGGACGGGGTGCGTCCGATCGTGGTGGCGGGGGTGTGTGCGGGGACGCTCGTCGTGGCAGGGACCGGGTTCGTCCTGTCCTCGCCCCCTCCCGGTGGCACCTCACCCGCGAGGAGGGCTGACATGCGGGACCACGTTGCGCGGACGGCGGCAAGCCTGGCCGGGTTGCTGGCCGTGGTCATCGCGGCCGGCGCGACTTCCGCGGCCCCCTCAATCTGCGGGGCACACCGGTCCGGGCGGCTGGACCCGGCTCGTACGCACTCTGCGGGACGGCGGGGTCACCAATCTGGACGATCTTGTGCCCGCCACCTGGCGGCCTTGAGCAGCGGACAGAACCATCGGACGGCTGTCCAGGCAGCGCCGAGCCCTCGCACGCCGTCCACCAACACCTCAGCAGCACAAAGCGAGTTGACGGGAACGGAGATCATCCGTCGCTAGCCTCCCAGCCACCGGCAGTTGCTGCTGTCCCGCCCAGAACACGCACGAGCGAAGGAATCTCAATGACGAACACGACGATCGAGCCCGACGAGGCGACCCGCCTGCGGAACAAGGTGGTGGACGAGCTGTGCGCGGACGGCACGATCTCCTCGCCCGAGATCGAAGCGGTGATGCGCAAGGTGCCCCGTCACGCGTTCGCCCCGGAGGCGACCGTGGAGAAGGCGTACGAGACGTACGCCGCGGTGATCACCAAGACGGACGAGTACGGCGTCCAGCTCAGCTCCGTCTCCGCGCCGCAGATCCAGGCCCTGATGCTGGAGCAGGCCAGGGTACGGCCGGGGATGAGGGTGCTGGAGATCGGCTCGGGCGGGTTGAACGCGGCCTACCTCGCCGAACTCGTCGGCCAGGACGGCGATGTCGTCACCGTGGACATCGACCCCGCCGTCACCGATCGCGCCCGCCGGCTCTTGGACGAGCACGGCTACGGTGCGGTCCGTGTCGTCACCGCCGACGCGGCCGAGCCCGTCCCGGGTCTCGGTGAGGTGGATGTCGTGATGGTGACCGCCGGGGCCTGGGACATCCCTCCGGCCTGGACCGCGCAGCTCAAGGAGGGCGGTCGGCTGGTGGTGCCGCTGCGGATGCGGGGCCTGACCCGCTCGGTCGCCTTCACCCGCGTCGCGGGCGAGAGCGGCGGCTTCTTGGAGAGCGAGTCAGCGCGGATCTGCGGGTTCGTCCCGATGCAGGGCGCGAGTGCCCACCGGGAGGAGCTGCTGCTGGTCAACGGGACCCCAGAGATCGGGCTGCGCTTCGACGACGGTCTTCCGGCCGATCCGCACCGGCTGGACAACGCCGTCACGACGCCGCGCCACGAGGTGTGGACCGGCGTCACCATCGGCCTCCAGGAGGTCATCGACACCCTCCAGATGCATCTGGCGATCTCCCTGCCGGGGTTTTGCACGATGGCCGTCGACGAGGACCTGGACACGGGCCTGGTCGCCCCGGTGAACAAGCGGTTCGCCCTCGCCGCCGTCGAGGACGACTCCTTCGCCTACCTCGTCACCCGCCGCACCGAGGACAACAAGCACGTCGAGTACGGCGTGCATGCCCTGGGCCCGAACGCGAAGAAGTTCGCCGACAAGGTCGCCGACGCCCTGCGCGACTGGAAGGCCCGCCGGCGCGGCGGCCCCAGCCCGGTCATCCGGGTCTACCCGGCCGGCACCCCCGATGACCAGATCCCGGGCGAGAGGGTCATCGACAAGGTCCACCGCCGGATCTCACTCTCCTGGCCCCCGGAGTAATCCCGGGAGTCAGGTCGTCCCGCACCACCGAACAGGAAGGAAGGCACCACCATGCCGAACTCCACCTTGGCCCCGTCCGCGAGGACGGCGGACCTGGAGGACGATTTCGCGCCCTTGGACGTGAAGGTCGTCATCGCCGAGTACCCGCACGGCAAGCTCATGTGCTCCACGGGCGACGGCTGCGGGCAGACCTGCGCGAACGGCGCCTCCGCCTGCAATTCGTTCGTGGAGGACCCGGCCTGATCCAGGCCACTGCGTGACCGGTGGGCCGGGCACAGCACTGCGCCCGGCCCACCGGCCCCTTTCGCTCCCGCGTCGTCCGAAGGAAGGGCCCATGGTTTCCCGTGCAGTCGCCGACTACCAGTGGCAGGGCGCCGCGATGCTGCGCGCCACCACCCTCCTGGGGCCGGCAGATGTCCCCCGCACCCTCGATCTGGACGACGTGGCCGTCATACGCGGGTGGCTGAACCGCGTCTGGCAGCGTGAGGAAGTCCGCGGCGCGCTGGAGCTGGCCAGCCCTGCACTGTCCGCCGCCATCGAGGCCGTCGTCCAGAGCCGGCAGACCGGCCTGCGTCACGTGCGCCGCACGGCACTGTCCACCGTCTCCTACCTCCTGCGGTGGCAGCACCGCCCGACCCCCCTCGGCCTGTTCGCCGGCACCGCCGCCGTATCGGTCGGGCGACGAGCAAGCGTGCGGTGGCGCGATACGCACCGCACGGTGGTCCGGCCGGACACCGAGTGGGTCACCGAGATGATGCTGCGCCTCCAACGCAGCCCCGAACTGCTGCGGCGGTTACCGCTCGTCGCCAACAACGCCGCCCGGGCCCGCAGTGACCGGCTCGTGGCGCCGGGCCCGCCCGCCGACGGGCGCGCCTTCCTCCTGGCCCCGGTCGAGATATCCGTCCGCAACGCCCGCCCCGTGACCGCCGCCATCGACGCTGCCGACTCCCCCATCTCTTACGCCGACCTCCACGCCCACCTGCGTGACAGGTTCCCCCAGGCCACCACGGAGAAGATCGACGCGCTCCTGACGAGTCTGGTCGAGCAGCAGTTCCTCATCACCAGCCTGTGGGCGCCCATGACCACCGTGGACGCCTTCGCGCACCTGTGCCGCGAACTGGAAAGGCACCAGGCGGACACCGTGCCGGACGTAGGGGACCTGGTCCAGGAACTGAAGGCGGTGCACGAGGACCTCGGCGCCCACCGGTCGGCGCTCTCCGGCAGCGGTGTGCGCGCCGTTGCGGCACGGATGGGCAGCCTCTCGTCCGTCACCCCGACGCCGCTGCTCGTCGATGCCGCTCTCGACTGCGACGTGCAGATCCCGCAGGCGGTGGTCGCGGAAGTACAGGCAGCGGTCACGGCCCTGTACCGGACCACGCCGCAGCCCTACGGCTACCAGCACTGGCGTGACTACCACCGCCGCTTCCGTGCCCGGTACGGCGTCGGCGCCCTGGTGCCGGTGATGGACCTCGTCGCCGACAGCGGCCTTGGCCTGCCCGCCGGGTACGTCGGCTCCGAGCGCGGCCGCGCCCCGAAGCTGCTGACCGACCGCGACGAGAGGCTGCTCGCCCTGGTGCAGCAGATCCTCATGGACGGCGGCGACGAACTCCTGCTCACCGACGCGGTGATCGACGCCCTGGAAGAGGCCGCCGGGAGCGATGAACGGCTGCTTGTGCCCCGCCTGGAGGCGGCCTTCGAGGTCCACGCGCCCAGCACCGCGGCCCTGGACCGCGGCGCCTTCGAGGTGCTGCTGACCGCCGTGCCCCGACCCGGCAGCAGCATGGCCGGCCGCTTCGCCCACCTCCTGCCGCCCGAGCAGCACGACGCGCTCGCCGCCACCTACCGCAGCGCCCCGGACACTGTGCCCGCGCAGCTTGTCTTTCCTCCGCGCCGCCGACGCAACGAGAACGTCACCCGCACACCGCGGATGCTGCCCCACGTCATCGAACTGTCCGGCCACCGGCCGGCAGACCAAACAACCATCCGGCTCGCCGACATCGCCGTCACCGCGGACGCCCGCACCTTCCACCTCGTGCAGCTGTCCACCGGCCGCCGCATCGATGTGCGGGTCCTGCACGCCCTCGAAGGCGGCACCCAGACCCCGCCACTGGCCCGCTTCCTCGCCGAGGTGGCCACCGGACGGTACGCCGCCTACAAACCGTTCGACTTCGGTGCCGCCGCCCGGCTCCCCTTCCTGCCCCGGGTGCGCTACCGCCGCACCGTCCTTGCCCCGGCACGGTGGCTGCTGACGGCCGACGACCTGCCCGGCCGGGCAGCCCCGGCGGCGCAGTGGGACCACGCTTTCAACGCCTGGCAAGACCGCCTCCACGTCCCGCCCCGGGTCGCGGTGATCGAGTACGACCAGCGCCTTCCCCTGGACCTGTCCCATCCGGTCCACCGCCGCCTCCTGCGCTCCCGCCTCGACAGCACCGGGCGCCTGGAGCTGCGCGAGGCCCCCGACGGCGACGACCACGGCTGGATCGGGCGGGCGCACGAGATATGGCTCTCCTTCGGCCGTCCCCAACCCGAGAACGCCACCGCACCCCCGCCGCGCCCCGCCACCCCGCCCGCTGCTGAACCGCACCTTCCCGGCGCCGGCGATGTCCTTCACGCGCATCTCCACGCGCACCCCCGCCGCTACGACGAGATCCTCAGCCAGCACCTGCCCCGCCTTCTCGCCGCGTTCGGCGACACCCCGCCCCTGTGGTGGTTCACCCGGCACCGGGAGATGGCACGCCCGGACGCCGACCAGCACCTCGACCTCACACTGCACCTGCCACACGGCACCTACGGCGCGGCGGCCGAGCACATCCACGCCTGGGCCGGCGGGCTTCACGGCCTCGGCCTGACATCCGGCCTCGCCCTGGCCACCTACCAGCCGCAGACCGGGCGCTTCGGCCACGCGGCGGCCCTGGACGCCGCGCACCAGGTGTTCGCGGCGGACTCCGCCGCCGCCCTCGCGCAGATCCACCTCACCGAGCACACCGATGTCTTCGCCCCGCAGGCCCTCGCCGCGGCCAGCGCCCTGCACCTGATCACCCGCCTCGCCCCCAGCGCCCGTGAGGCCGAGGAGTGGTTGGTGCGCAACCTGCCCCAGGGCACCGGGCGACTCGACCGGACGCTGCGCACCCAGGTCCTCGAACTCGCCTCACCAGAAGGGGAAAACGCGCTTGCTGTCCTCCCCGGCGGCCTCCAGGCCGTCGAAGCGTGGAAGGCTCGTGCCACCGTCGTAGACGTCTACCGCCGCGCCCTGCCCGCCGAGCGCGATCCGCTCACCGTTGCCCGGTCCCTGCTGCACCAGCACCACGTCCGGGCCCTGGGCGTCAGCCCGAACGCGGAAGCGACCACGCTGCGCCTCGTGCGCACCGCGGCCCTCCAGCACCAGGCGGCAAGCCGATGACCACGCCGACCGCCGCCGCGGCGGCGCTCCTGGAGCAGTACGCCGCCCGTCTGGCCGAACCCGCGCCCCCGCCGCCCGGCGAACCCTGGGCAGTGCAGTCCCTCGCCGACGGGGCCGCCGGCATCAGCCTGCTGCACATCGAGATCGCCGCCCGGTACGGCGGCTCCTGGCACCCCGCCCACCGCTGGATCACCACCGCGGCCTGCGGTCACATCAGCGCGGCCGACACCACCGGCCTGTTCCTCGGCGCCCCGGCCATCGGCTTCCTCCTCACCACCGTCCCGCCCGCCTACCAGCACCTGTACGCACCGGCGCGCCAGACCCTCCACCAGCACATCACTGCCCTCGCGCACCGGCGGACCGACGCAGCTCTCGCCCGTATCAGCAGCCGCGACCTGCCCGCCTTCTGCGAGTACGACCTCTTCTACGGGCTCACCGGCATCGGCGCCTACCTCCTGCGCACCGAGCCCGAGGGCGCCGCGCTGCAACGAGTCCTGCGCTACCTCGTCGCCCTGACCCACCCGCTCCCGCCTGGGGACCGCGGGCTGCCGGGCTGGTGGGTCCGCCACGACCCGGCCCGCGGCGCCTCCCCTCACTTCCCCGGCGGACACAGCAACCTCGGGGCCGCCCACGGCATCACCGGCCCCCTCCTGCTCCTGGCCCAAGCACTGCGCCAGGGCATCACCGTCACCGGACACCGCCAGGCCCTGTGGACCATCTGCGAATACCTCGACACCTGGTGCCAGCACGGCCCCTCGGGCCCGTGGTGGCCCGAACACCTCTCGCGCCACGACCTCGAACGCGGACGCCCTCACCACGACGTCCCCGCGCGGCCGAGCTGGTGCTACGGCACCACCGGCATCGCGCGGGCCGGGCAACTCGCCGCCCTCGCCCTACGCGCACCCGCCCTCCAGGCGTTCTACGAGGACGCCCTCCACCGGGCCCTGACCGACCCCGCGCAGCTCGCCCACGTCACCGACACCGGCCTGTGCCACGGCTGGGCAGGCATCTACCAGACCGCCTTCCGCGCCGCCGCCGACGCCCGCGACTCACGCCTGCACACCGTGGCCCAGCGCATCGGCGACGCCTTCGCCGCACAGGCCCGGCCCGGCCTCGCCCCGGTGCCGGGGCTGCTCAACGGCGACGCCGGAACCGCGCTCGCCCTCACCACTCTCGCCTCGCAGCAGGCACCGACCACCGGATGGGACGCATGTCTCTTGATCCACTGATCCAGCCCGGTCCGGGCCCGGCCCACCGCGCGGTCCTCGCCGTCCTCACCGGCCTTCCGCTCGCCGACGCCGCGCGCCAGCACCGGATGGACCCTGCGGTCTTGTCCGACGCCGTCGCGGTCTACGACCAGGCCGGCCGCGAGGCCCTGGCCCACCACGCCTCCACCACCGACTGGTGGCAGGTCTACCTCCACTTCACCGACTGGGCGAACGCCGACACCACCTTCAGCGCACACACCCTCCCCCTCCTGCGGGACGCGGAGGCCGTCGGCGCCGTCGACGGCTGGTGGTACACCAGGAAGCACCCCTGCTGGCGCCTGCGCCTCCGTCTGCGGCCCAAGACCGGGACCAAGCTGGCCCTCGGCTGCGACTTCGACCGCCTCGTCACCGACGGGCACCTGCGACGGTGGTGGCCCGGCATCTACGAACCGGAAACCGCGGCCTTCGGAGGCACCGCCAGCATGACCGCCGCACACGACCTGTTCGTCACCGACAGCCGGGAAGTGCAGCGGCTGCGGCAACGCGACAACCTGGCCGTGGGACCGAGGGAGTTGTCCGTCCTCCTGTGCTCGATCATGCTGCGCGCCGCCGGACTGGAATGGTACGAACAGGCAGACGTCTGGCACCGCGTCATCACGGACGAACACCGCTCAACCGTCGACGGCGTCCCCACCGACCGTCTCCACGCCATGGCCCATGAGATCCGCCCCTTACTGCTCGCCGACAGCGACAGCCTGCTGCGCCGCGGCGGCCCGCTGGAACCGGTCAGTGAGTGGGCCGCCGCCTTCCGCGACACGGGCCAGGCCCTTGGCCGCGCCCTCCAGACCGGGACCCTCGACCGCGGACTCAGGAAGGTGCTCGCCTACCACGTGATCTTCCACTGGAACCGGCTCGGGCTGTCCCTGCGAGGGCAGAGCATGCTGGCCTGGGCAGCCAGAGCAGCGATCCTGCACGAAGAGAGCAGCGCATAGACCGGAAGGCCCGTCTGGACATCCTGGTAATAGCACCCAGGACACGGGGCGTCCGCCGCCCAGCTGAGGGACGCCCCGTGCTCCAGCCTCACCACTGATCGGAGAGTGCACATGCCCGCCCCCATCACCACCCGGCCACGCACTCCTCGCCCGCCGCAGCCGCAGACCGCGCTGGGCGTCGGCGTCATCGTCCTCGATGCCACCCGCGGCCGGGACCGAGTCCTTCTCGGCCGACACTGACGCGGAACGCTCGGCCTCCCCGGCGGCAAGACCGAACCCGGCGAGAGCCTGGAAGAAACAGCGGCCCGCGAACTCCGCGAGGAGACCGGGCTGATCGCCACTCCCAGCGACGTCGAGGTCTTCGCACTGCTCCTCGACCACGTCGACGGCGTCCCCCGCCTCACTGCGGGAGCCCTGGTCACCAGCTACGAAGGCGAGGCGACCGTACAGCCGGGCGAGGCGTACGAGAGCTGGGTCTGGATACCACTCGGCGCCCTGCCCGACGGTCTGTTCGTCCCCACCGGCCAGGTACTGCGGGCCCGCTGGCCCCACCTGTCCATCGACCATCCTCCAGCCCACCACTACATGGTGGGACCCGCCGACCTGCTCAACGCTCCCGCCGCAGAGACCGTATCCACGTGATCAATGAGCCCGACCGAGCTCGACAGGGCGACGCCACCTCAGCAGCACTCGGACACCGGCAGCCGTAAGGCAGACCGCCTCGCGCACGCGCGCCATCCAGACCGGCCAGAGCTACGCATCCGCACTCCACACCTCGGGGCCCCCGCCCCTCCACTCGATCAGCGCCGAATCGGAAAGATCAACAGCGTCCGGGTCCAGCCCTGCCCGGCGCAGGAATTCCAGCAGGTCGGCCGGGCCGTAGGCGATGCCGAGGTTCGTGTCGTCCACGTGCACCCGTCGCCCGCCCGTCCCGGTCGGCGGCTGCACGACGACCCGAGGATGCCCACGTCCCATGACCTCAGCTTGCGATCCCTGCCACCGCCGCGCATCCCGGGCACGGTGAAGTGTCGGGCTGTCCCAACTTCCAGCGCCAAGAACCGCTGCCCGGTACGATCGTGCCGTGCCGGCGAGTCCGTCTGTCCTCCCTCCGATGTGCCCGGGTAAAGAAGCCTGGGCCCCTTCAGGACGGAGAGGCGTGCATGCAACGGCACTTACGGAGGGCGGTCACCCCGGTACGGCAGCGGTTGGGTGATCTGCTCACTCGGCTGGGTCGGCGTGAGCTGGCGCTGATCTGCGTGGGAGCAGTCGTCTCCGCGCTGGCAGCGCGGATCGTGGACCGCCTGCTGTAGCCGGTGACCACGGCGCTGGAATCGCCGTGGTCACCGGCCGATCAGGGACCGCCCCGGAGCCCTGTCCGGTACGCCGGGCAGGGCTCCACCACGAGCGGCCAGGGACCAAGTCTCAAACCCAGTACATACGTATTGGGTTTTGGGCGGCGAGGAACCCAAAATGGTATATGCAGGACTACCCCCGCGGGTGCGGGGACGACACTTGCTGACCTGGGCTTTTGTTACGTGATCAAGCGTCGTCCCCGCACCCGCGGGGGTAGTCCGCCGGAGTTCGCGTTTTGCGCCCCGCAAACCGGGTCGTCCCCGCACCCGCGGGGGTAGTCCGACCCTCGTTCGGCACCGATGATTCGCAGGCAGGTCGCCCCCGCGCCTGCGGGGGGTCGTTCGGTGCTCGCCTCCGCGCGGGAGACGGCCCTGGCGTCGTCTCCGCACCCGCAGGGATAGAGGAGTGCACCGTCGTCGGAAAAAAGAGGCCAGCCCGATCCACTTGGCCGCCATCATCCTCGCCCCGGATCGCATATGAACGGTCGAAACGACGGTCTTGTATCACGATCTGCGGGAAATGGAAGGGGTATTGGAGCTTGACCACATAGTGGATGAGGGCTACGTAACGGGGCCTGGTAGTCGGTAAGCACAACATCCCTGACCAGCAGGCCGGTTGGCTCGAAAAGATGTTGAGGAAACCTTCCTCCCGCGGTCACTTGCATCGAGCGAGTGATCGACATTGATGCATCGAGCCCTGGGGGGAATGTGGCATTACAGAGAGCATCACGCAGAAGATCACAAAAATGGGTTGCGCTTACGGCAGCCGCTGCAGTGATTCCCATCATGGCGCCGGAATCCGCGTCTGCAAGTGAGGGGCAGACCGGACGCTCTGTGATATCAACGGTGGCGCCACTCGGGACTCCCGTTCCTACCCTCAAGGAGCTGCACGAGCAGGCACTTCAAGGCAAACTCGAAAGAACCCAAAAGAATTTCCGAGAGGGGCCGGTCGGGGCCATGGAAAAGGTCGGGCCCGCAGCACGATTTGGCAAGTTGTCTACTGAGGTTGAACTCGTGATGTCGCTGGGTTGCTCAGGCAGGTCTGATGGTCAGGCCGGTCTCGGCGAGGCAGCCGTCTATGAGGTCGCTGCGGTACTGGATGTGCCGTAGGCCGCATCGTATGCGCTGGACGAGGTGTTCGGGGGTGTGGAAGGCGACGTTGGAGAGCCAGCCGCGCCGAAGAAGGGACCAGATCCCTTCGACGGGGTTGAGGTCGGGTGCATAGGGCGGCAGGTAGTAGATGGTCAGCCAGTCCCGGGCTTCCGCCCATTCCCGCAGCTCGGCGGCTTTGTGGACGGTGAGGTTGTCCCAGACGAGGACGATCGGGCCGCCGAGCTGCTGGTGTGCGGCGGTCAGCAGGTCCCGGTAGTCACACCAGGAGAAGCTCTTGCGTCCGTTGCGTCGTCCGTCGTCCCGGCGCGGCCGGTAGACCAGCCGGGACCGGCAGCCGGGTTTGCAGCAGGTCAGCGCGGCGATGGATATCCGTCTGCGGGAACGGCCCCGCACCCGCACCACCGGGGTCCGGCCGCGCCGGGACCAGGTCTTCGCCTGCGGCGGCGTCATGGAGAATCCGGCTTCGTCCTCGAAGACGAGCCAGGCTCCACGGGCCGCCGCGAGCCTTCCGCGCAGGGCCACACCTCCTTGACCCACCCGGCCACCGCCTCGCCGTCCCGCTCGACCGCCCGTCGGGCCGGGACCTGGCAGGACCAGCCGTTGCGCACCAGCAGCTTCCGCACACCCTGGACCGTGTAGGTCAGGTGGAAGCGACGGCCGATCACCGTCTTCACACGACTCAGGGTCCAGCGCTGGTCCTCCCAGCCATGCGCGGCCGGTCCTTTGGCCAGCTCCGCCTCCAGCTGCGCGAACTGTGCCTCGCCCAGCCTCGGCAGTGATGCCGGCCCCTGCGACCGCAGAGCCCGCGGACCGCCCTCGTCCCACGTCCGCCGCCATCGCTGCACCGACCGGACGCTGACCCGCAGGTCCTTGGCGATCACCGCACTCGCCTCGCCCCGGGCGAACCTCTCGGCGGCCTTCAGTCGTAACTCCTCACGGAAATGCTGCCGTCCGGCGGTCAGCCCGCCCCCTTGTGGATACCGCATGCCCCGGTGATACCGCACGGGCGACGAGCCGTCAGCCCCTACGACACCACGAGTTCAACCTCAGTAACCCCCGGCCCTCTGCGAGACCTGGGCCGCCCAGTGCTT
>NZ_JCANQV010000095.1:0-20828 GCF_059553635.1 Candidatus Streptomyces philanthi | reverse complement strand
GCGGGGCGTTCGATCAGGTCGACGGTGACGCGGTCACCGGTCTCCTGGGCGCGGACACCCGCCTCGCACACGGCGGCGGCGGCGTAGCCGTCCCAGCAGCTGGGGCCCTCGACCTCGCCGCGGCGGGTGGCGTCCACCCAGCGCTGCACCTGCCGGTCGTAGGCGTCCTCGAACCGCTCGACGAAGCCGGGGGGGATGGCCCCGCCCCAGTGGCCCGCGGTGTTGACGAACACGCCGTGGTCGTCGCCGATCCGGGCGGTGCCGCTCTCGCAGATCGCCTCGCAGGTGACCTGGTAGCCGACGCTGGAGTTGAGGAACAGCTCGGTGTCGACGACCTGGCCGCCCGAGGTCTCGAAGAGGATCAGCTGGGGGTCGCTCAGGCCCTCGGGGGCGTTGGCCGAGGGGGTGGAGCGCAGCACGCGGACGGCGGTGATCTCCTCGTCCAGCAGCCAGCGCGTCACATCGATCTCGTGGACGGCCGAGTCGTGGATCGTCATCGCGTCGGTGAAGCCGGGCGGGGTGTCGAAGTTGCGGTGCTTGTTGCGGAGCATCAGCGGACGGCCGTGGGTGCCGCGCTCCAGCAGCGACTTGAGGGCCATGTAGTCCGCGTCGTAGCGGCGCATGAAGCCGACCTGGACGCGGCGGTGGCCCAGCCGCTGCTCGGCCTCCAGGACGCGCAGCGCGGAGGCGGGGTCCGGGGTGAGCGGCTTCTCGCACAGGACGGGCAGGTCCCGTTCGAAGGCGGCGAGCAGGGCCGCCTCGTGGGCCGGTCCGGGGGAGGCGATCAGGACGGCGTCGACGCCGGGGGCGTCCATGGCGGCGGCCGGGTCGGTGTGCGCGGTGCAGCCGTCGATGTCGTACGCGAGGTGCTTGACCCGGTCCGCGTCGATGTCGGCCACGGCGGCGACGCGGGCTCCGCTGGTCACGTGGGTGAGACGGCGCACGTGGTCGGCGCCCATCCGGCCGGTGCCGATGACGGCGACACCGAGGGTCTGCTGAGTGCTCATCAGTTCTCTTTTCTCGTCCGCGTGCCGGGGGAGGGGCACGCGGGGACTGCGCCGGTCCGGTTCGTCAGGCGCCGCAGGAGCGCAGGAAGCGGCGGGTGCGCCGGGCGATCGGCAGCGGCTGGTCGGGCGGGCAGGGGTACATGTCCTGCTCGACGATGGCGAAGAGGTCGACGCCGAGTTCCTGGGCGGCCTCCAGGACGGGCGGCAGTGCGGGGACGCCCTGCGGCGGTTCGCACATCACGCCCTGCTGGACGGCGGGGCCGAAGGGGGTGCCGTTGGCGGTGACGTCGGCGAGGATCGCCGGGTCGACCTGCTTGAGGTGGAGGTAGCCGATCCGCTCGCCGTAGGTGCGGATGAGCTTGACGCTGTCGCCGCCGCAGTAGGCGTAGTGGCCGGTGTCGAGGCAGAGGTTGACGAGGCCGGAGTCGGTGCCGTCGAGGAAGCGCTCGACGTGCTCCTCGGTGTCGATGTGGGTGTCCGCGTGCGGGTGGACGACGATGTCGAGGCCGAACTCCTCGCGCACCCGCTTGCCGAGCTTCTCCATGCCGGTGGTCAGGTTGCGCCACTGCTCGGTGGTCAGCTCGCTCGGTTCGAGCAGCTCGGCGGTCTTGTCGTCCCGCCAGAACGAAGGAATGACGACGAGGTGCTTGGCGTCCATCGCCCGGGTGAGGGTGGCGACCTCGGAGACATGGGCCCAGGTCTTGTCCCAGACGGCGTCGCCGTGGTGCAGCGAGGTGAAGATCGTTCCGGCCGAAACCTTCAGTTCGCGGCGGGCGATCTCGCGGTGGAGGACCTCCGGGTCGGTGGGGAGGTAGCCGTACGGGCCGAGTTCGATCCACTCGTAGCCGGCCTCGGAGACCTCGTCGAGGAAGCGCTCCCAGGGGACCTGCTTGTCGTCGTCGGGGAACCAGACACCCCACGAGTCGGGGGCGGAGCCGACCCGAATACGGTCCAGAACGGGCGCAACGGTACGGGAATCGGACATGCTGCGGCTCTCCTCTCGCCGGTCGCCGGTGACCGGGAGGCGCTGTGGCGGGCTTGTGGGGCACAGCCTCCACGCAGCTCCCACACGTGTCAAGACTTCGTCCTGACATAAGGACTTAATGACGTTGTCACTTTGGTGACGACCGGACGGGGGGCGATTTTCGGCCGAAGTGAAAACGTCAGAATGTAAGGACAAACTATTGACAGTCCCTGAGCGGTCCGGTTAGACCTGTCTCCGGAGCCGGACCGCCACCGACGGCTCGCCGATCCACCGACCCGAAGGGGCACGCATGACCGAGCCGTACGACCTGATCACCATGGGCCGCACCGGGGTGGACATCTACCCGCTCCAGACCGGCGTGCCGCTGTCCCGGGTCGAGACCTTCGGCAAGTTCCTCGGCGGCTCCGCCACCAACGTCGCCGTCGCCGCCGCCCGGCTCGGCCGCCGCACCGCCGTGATCAGCCGCACCGGCCGCGACCCCTTCGGCGACTACGTCCACGAGGCGCTGCGCGACTTCGGCGTCGACGACCGCTGGGTGACCCCGGTGGACGCCTACCCCACCCCCGTCACCTTCTGCGAGATCTTCCCGCCGGACGACTTCCCGCTCTACTTCTACCGCCGCCCCAAGGCCCCCGACCTGGTCATCCACCCCGACGAGCTCGACCGGGACGCCATCCGCGCCGCCCGCATCTTCTGGATCACCGGAACCGGACTGAGCGAGGAGCCCAGCCGCGGCGCCACCCTCGCCGCCCTGGAGGCCCGCGCCAAGAGCGGCCCCACCGTCTTCGACCTCGACTGGCGCCCGATGTTCTGGGGCGGCGAGGGCGGCGCCTCCGGTGACGGCGGCGCCACCGGCCCCGCCGCCATGGCCGCCGCCCGCCCGCACTACGAGGCCGCCCTCGCCCACGCCACCGTCGCCGTCGGCAACATCGACGAGGCCGAGGTCGCCACCGGACTGCGCGACCCGCAGGACTGCGCCCGCGCCCTGCTCGACATGGGCGTCGAACTCGCCGTCGTCAAGCAGGGACCCAAGGGCGTCCTCGCCGTTCACCGCGACGGCCGCAGCGCCGAGGTGGCACCCACCCCCGTCGACGTCGTCAACGGCCTCGGCGCCGGCGACTCCTTCGGCGGCGCGCTCTGCCACGGCCTCCTGAGCGGCTGGGACCTGGAGCCGATGATGCGCTACGCCAACGCCGCCGGCGCCATCGTCGCCTCCCGCCTCGCCTGCTCCTCCGCGATGCCGACCACCGACGAGGTCGACGCCTTCCTCGCGGCCCGATGACACGCCGCACCCCGGCCGCCGCGCCCCGGCGCACCTCTCCGCCCCGGCGGCCCCGCCCCACCCGTGCACCCAAGAAGGTGAGTTGAGCCTTGACCCCCCGCATCAGTGACCTCCCGGCGCTGCGGGCCCGGCACCCCGAAGCCGTCGCCGAGGCCGCGGCCCGCCGCCCCCGCCGTCCCCTCATAGGCGACAGCGGCCGGCTGATGATCGTCGCCGCCGACCACCCGGCCCGCGGCGCGCTCGCCGTCGGCGACCAGAAGCTCGCCATGGCCAACCGCCTCGACCTCCTCGAACGCCTCGTCCTCGCGCTCTCCCGGCCCGGCGTCGACGGCGTCCTCGCCACCGCCGACATCCTGGAGGACCTGCTGCTCCTCGGCGCCCTCGACGGCAAGGTCGTCATGGGCTCCATGAACCGCGGCGGCATCGCGGGCACCGCCTTCGAGATGGACGACCGGTTCACCGGCCACCGTCCCGAGGACCTCACCCGCCTCCGCTTCGACGCGGGCAAGCTCCTGCTCCGCATCGACTACTCCGACCCCGGCTCCCTCACCACCCTGGAGTCCACCGCCCGCGCCATCGACGACATGGCCGCCCGCGAACTCCCCGTCTTCGTCGAACCGTTCCTCTCCCGCCGCGTCGACGGCAAGGTCAGGAACGACCTCGGCGCCGAGGCCGTCACCAAGTCCGTCGCCATCGCCTCCGGCCTCGGCGGCACCTCCGCCTACACCTGGCTCAAGCTCCCCGTCACCGACGACCCCGACGACATGGCCCAGGTCTGCGAGACCTCCACCCTGCCGACCGTGCTCCTCGGCGGCGAGGTCGGCAAGGACCAGGACGGCGTGTACGAGAAGTGGCGCAAGGCGCTGCGGCTGCCCACCGTCCAGGGGCTGGTCGTCGGCCGCTCCCTGCTCTACCCGGCCGACGGCGACGTCGCCACGGCCGTCGACACCGCCGTCGGGCTCCTGTGACCCGCGCCGCAGAGGAAGGAGACTTGTCGTCATGAGTGCTGAGTCCGCTGAGTCCATCGCGTCCGCGCAGTTCCACGTCAAGGCGGGGGAGGGCGCCCGCGGCCCCTACGCCCTGGACATCGACCCGGAGAAGGCCGGCTGGGGATACTCCTCCCTCCGCGTCCTCGACCTGCCGCCCGGCGGCCACCACTCCTTCGCCACCGGCGACAGCGAGTGGATCGTCCTGCCCCTGTCCGGCGGCTGCACCGTCGTCACCGACAGCGGCGAGACCTTCGAACTCACCGGGCGCGAGAGCGTGTTCAGCGGCGTCACCGACTTCGCTTACGTACCGCGCGACGCGCATGTGCAGATCGCCAGCGGCGCGGGCGGCCGCTTCGCCCTCACCGGCGCCCGCTGCGCCCGCCGCCTCCCGGCCCGCTACGGACCCGCCTCCGACGTCCCCGTCGAACTGCGCGGCAGCGGCACCTGCTCCCGTCAGGTCAACAACTTCGGCGCGGCCGGCTCCTTCGAGTGCGACAAGCTCATCGCCGTCGAGGTCCTCACCCCCGGCGGCAACTGGTCCTCCTACCCGCCGCACAAGCACGACGAGTGCCGCCCCGGCGAGGAGTCCGAGCTGGAGGAGATCTACTACTTCGAGGTCGAGCCCGCGCACGGCACCGAGGGCGTCGGCTACCAGCGCGTCACCCCCTCCGGCCACGGCCGCGGCACCGACGTCCTCGCCGAGGTCCGCGGCGGCGACGCCGTCCTCATCCCCGACGGCTGGCACGGCCCGTCCATCGCGGCCCCCGGCCACACGCTGTACTACCTCAACGTCATGGCCGGTCCCGGCGAGGCCCGCGAGTGGCTGATCTGCGACCACCCCGACCACGGCTGGATCCGCGGCACCTGGCCGGAGCAGCCCGTCGACGCCCGCCTCCCCCTCTACACCGCCCCCGCAGGAGAAGCCCGATGACCGCCCCGACGACCCGCCGGCTCACCGTCGCGCAGGCCCTGGTCGAGTTCCTGGCCCACCAGTACACCGAGCGCGACGGCCGCAGGCACCGCCTCGTCGCCGCCACCTGGGGCATCTTCGGCCACGGCAACGTCGCCGGCATCGGCCAGGCACTCCTGGAGTCCCAGGACGACATGCCCTACCTCCAGGGCCGCAACGAGCAGGCCATGGTGCACGCCGCCGTCGGCTACGCCCGCCAGAACGACCGGCTCTCCGCCCACGCCGTCACCACCTCCATCGGCCCCGGCGCCACCAACCTCGTCACCGGCGCCGCCCTCGCCACCGTCAACCGGCTGCCCGTCCTGCTGCTGCCCGGCGACACCTTCGCCACCCGGCCCGCCGACCCCGTCCTCCAGCAGCTCGAAGTGCCCTTTGCCGGCGATGTCACCGTCAACGACGCGCTGCGCCCGGTCTCCCGCTACTTCGACCGCGTCACCCGCCCCGAGGCGCTGATCCCCGCCGCCCTCCAGGCGATGCGCACCCTCGCCGACCCCGTCGACACCGGCGCCGTCACCCTCGCCCTCCCGCAGGACGTCCAGGCCGAGGCGTACGACTGGCCCGAGGAGTTCTTCGCCGACCGCGTCTGGCACGTCGCCCGCCCGGCACCCGACGCCCGCGCCCTCGACGACGCGGTCCGCGCCATCCGCTCCGCCCGGCGCCCGCTGCTGATCGCCGGCGGCGGCGTCCACCACAGCCAGGCCGAGGACGCGCTGCGCGCCTTCGCCGACGCCACCGGCATCCCCGTCGCCTCCACCCAGGCCGGCAAGGGCTCGCTGCGCCACGACCACCCCGCCGACATCGGCGGCATCGGCCACACCGGCACCGCCACCGCCGACGCCCTGGCCCGCGAGGCCGACCTCGTCATCGGCGTCGGCACCCGCTACACCGACTTCACCACCGCCTCGGCGACCCTCTTCGCCGACCCCGGCGTCCGCTTCGTCAACCTCAACATCGCCTCCTTCGACTCCCACAAGCTCGGCGCGAGCGCCCTGACCGCCGACGCCCGCGCCGGCCTCGAAGCCCTCACCGAGGCGCTGTCCGGCCACCGTGTCGACGCCGCGTACGAGGCGTCCTACCGCGCCGCCAAGGAGGAGTGGGAGCGCCTGGTCGACGCCGCCTACGCCGCGGACGACGAGCAGGCCCGCCCCTCCCAGACCCAGGTCCTCGGCGCCCTCGACGCCCTCGTCGACGACACCGACGTGGTCATCAACGCGGCCGGCTCCCTCCCCGGCGACCTCCACAAGCTCTGGCGCGCCCGGTCCCCCCGGCAGTACCACCTGGAGTACGGCTACTCCTGCATGGGCTACGAGATCCCCGCCGCCATCGGCGTCCGCCTCGCCGCCCCCGACCGCCCCGTGTGGGCGCTGGTCGGCGACGGCACGTACCTGATGAACCCCACCGAGATCGTCACCGCGGTCCAGGAGGGCGTCAACATCAACCTCGTCCTCGTCCAGAACCACGGCTACGCCTCCATCGGCGGCCTCTCCGAGGAGACCGGCGGCGAACGCTTCGGCACCGCCTACCGCTTCCGCTCCGGGGACGGCACCTACACCGGCGCCCCCCTCCCCGTCGACCTCGCCGCCAACGCCGCCTCCCTCGGCATGGACGTGCTGCGCGCCGCCACCGTCAAGGAACTGCGCGCCGCCCTCGCCGAGGCCCGCGCCTCCGACCGCCCCACATGTGTCTACGTCGAGACCGAAACGGCCGACACTGTGCCGGGCGCGCCGGCCGCCCAGGCCTGGTGGGATGTTCCCGTTGCCGAGACCGCGACCCGTCCGGCGGCGGTCCGCGCCCGCGCGGAGTACGACCGGCACGTCGCCGGCCGCCGCCGCCACCTCTGACCCTCCGACGTCGTCATCACCCAGAAAGGCCCCCGCATGAAGACCCTCAGCCACTGGATCGGCGGCAAGCCCGTCGAGGGCGTCTCCGGCAACTTCGGCCCGGTCTTTGACCCGGCCACCGGTGTCCAGGAGAAGCAGGTCCCGTTCGCCACCGTCGACGAGGTCGACGCGGCCGTCGCCGCCGCCAAGGAGGCGCACCGCACCTGGGGCACCAGCTCCCTGGCCAAGCGCACCGCCATCCTCTTCCGCTACCGCGAGCTGGTCGACGCGCACCGCGACGAGCTGGCCCGTCTGATCACCGCCGAGCACGGCAAGGTGCACTCCGACGCGCTCGGCGAGGTCGCCCGCGGCATGGAGATCGTCGAGCTGGCCTGCGGCATCTCCGAGAAGCTCAAGGGCGAGCTGTCCACCCAGGTCTCCACCCGCGTGGACGTCGCCGCGATCCGCCAGCCCCTCGGCGTCGTCGCCGGCATCACGCCGTTCAACTTCCCGGCCATGGTGCCGATGTGGATGTTCCCGCTCGCCATCGCCTGCGGCAACACCTTCGTCCTCAAGCCCAGCGAGAAGGTCCCCAGCGCCGCCCTCAAGCTCGCCGAGCTGGCCGCCGAGGCGGGCCTGCCCGACGGCGTGCTGAACGTCGTCAACGGTGACAAGACCGCCGTCGACCGCATCCTGGAGCACCCGGACGTCGCCGCCGTCTCCTTCGTCGGCTCCACCCCCATCGCCCGGTACATCCACACCACCGGCACCGCCAACGGCAAGCGCGTCCAGGCGCTGGGCGGCGCCAAGAACCACATGCTGGTCCTGCCGGACGCCGACCTCGACCTGGCCGCCGACGCCGCCATCAACGCCGCCTACGGCTCGGCCGGCGAGCGCTGCATGGCCGTCTCCGTCCTCGTCGCCGTCGGTGACACCGCCGACCCGCTGATCGCAAAGATCAAGGAGCGGGCCGCCGCGCTGCGCATCGGCCCCGGCAACGACCCGGCCTCCGAGATGGGCCCGCTGATCACCAAGGTGCACCGCGACAAGGTCGCCTCCTACGTGACCGGCGCCGCCGCCCAGGGCGCCGACGTCGTCATCGACGGCACCGGCTTCACCGTCGAGGGCCACGAGAACGGCCACTGGATCGGCGTGTCCCTCCTGGACAACGTCACCCCGGAGATGGACGCCTACCGCGACGAGATCTTCGGCCCGGTCCTCTCGGTCGTCCGCGTGGAGACCTACGACGAGGCCATCACGCTGATGAACAACTCGCCGTGGGGCAACGGCACCGCCATCTTCACCCGCGACGGAGGCGCCGCCCGCCGCTTCCAGCTGGAGGTGGAGGCCGGCATGGTCGGCGTCAACGTGCCGATCCCGGTGCCCGTCGGCTACCACTCCTTCGGTGGCTGGAAGGACTCCCTCTTCGGCGACCACCACATCTACGGCAACGACGGCGTGCACTTCTACACCCGCGGCAAGGTCGTCACCACCCGCTGGCCCGACCCGGCCGACGGCGGCATCAACCTGGGCTTCCCCAGCAACCACTGAGCCGCCCCGCAGACGACGGCCGCCCCCCTTGGCGGCCGTCACGGGCGGCGTCCCGTCCCCCCGGTGCGCCGCCCGGCCCCGGTGCGTGCCGCACGGGACCGCAAGTACGGCACGCACGGCCCCCTGACGGCACCCCCGCCGGCAGGGGGCCCCGCGCGTACGGGGCGGGGGCGTTGTCAGAGGCCGTCCCTAGACTGCCCGTCATGGACCTGAGACTGCGCGGCCGTCGGCTGTACGCGGCCGTCGCCGCCCTCGCCGTCCTCGTGGCGGCCGGCGCCTGGACGGTCCTCGCCCCGGGCGCCGCGCCCGCCGTGCACCGCGAGGACCGCTTCCTCACCGTGCCCGAGAAGCCCGGGGGCACGGGGACGGTACGGATCGACACCTCCTTCTACACCTCCGGACCGGCCGGCCGCCGCCCCGCCGTCCTCCTCGGCCACGGCTTCGGCGGCAGCAAGGACACCGTCCGCGACGAGGCCGAGGAACTGGCGCGCTCCGGGTACGCCGTCCTGACCTGGTCGGCGCGCGGCTTCGGCGGATCGTCCGGCCGGATCGGGCTGAACGCGCCGGACCGCGAGGTCGCCGACGTCGGCCGCCTCGTCGACTGGCTCGCCCGCCGCCCCGAGGTACGGCTCGACGCGGCGGGCGACCCGAGAGTGGGCGTCGCCGGGGCCTCCTACGGCGGTGCCGTCGCCCTGCTCGCCGCCGCCCACGACCGCCGCATCGACGCCATCGCCCCGGCGATGACGTACTGGAACCTCGCCGACGCCCTCTTCCCGCACGGCGTCTTCAAGAAGCTGTGGGCCGGCGTCTTCTTCACCACCGGCTCCACCCGGGCCCCCACCACGCCGCCCGGCCGCGCCCCGGACGGGCAGGGTGGCTGCGGCCGCTTCGAACCCGCCCTGTGCGCCCTCTATGAACGCGTCGCCGCCGCCGGGAAACCGGACGCCGCGGCGCGCCGGGTACTGGAGGCGCGCAGCCCCTCCGCCGTCGGCGGCCGCATCAAGGTCCCCACCCTGCTCCTCCAGGGCCAGACCGACTCCCTGTTCCCGCTCGACCAGGCCGACGCGGCCCAGCGCGCCGTCCGCGCGAACGGCGCGCCGGCCGCCGTCGACTGGATCGCGGGCGGCCACGACGGCGGCGACCGGGAGACGGACCGGACCACCGCCCGCGTCCGCGCCTGGTTCGACCGCTACCTCAAGGGCGACACCGGGGCGGACACCGGCCCCGCGTTCCGGGTCACCCGCAGCGGGGGAGTGGACTCCACCGAGGGGACCGTACGGCTGCGCGGCGCGAGCGGCGGGAGCTACCCCGGACTGGACGGCACACCCCGCGAGATCCGGCTCACCGGACGGGAGCAGCGCTTCGCCAACCCGGCCGGGGCACAGCCGCCCGCCGTCTCCTCCGTCCCCGGCAGCGGTGCCCTCGCCGGGCTCTCCTCCCTCGGCGCCGGGACGGCCCTCGACTTCCCCGGCCAGTACGCCCGGTTCGACTCGGCACCGCTGACCTCACCGCTCCGCCTCACCGGCAGCGCCCGCGTCACCGTCCGGGTGCGGTCCTCGGCACCCGAGGCGGTGCTGTTCGCCAAGCTCTACGACGTCGCCCCGGACGGCGGCCGCCAGATCCTGCCCGCACAACTCGTCGCCCCGTACCGGCTCACCGGCACGGACCGGGCCGGCGGCACCCGCGCCGAGCTGCGGCTGCCCGCCGTCGACCACGAGTTCGCGGCCGGGCACCGCCTGCGGCTGGTGCTCGCCACCACCGACCTCGCCCACGCCTCACCCCTCACGCCCGCCACCCTCCACGCGGCGCTCGACGGCGGCGGCGCCCTGACCGCCCCCACGGCGCCGGGGCTGCGCACCGCCACCACCCCTCTGCCCGCCTGGACCTGGGGCCTTCCGCTGGCCGGTGCCGTCGTCGCCGTCCTGCTGCTGGTCACCGGCCGGCGGCGGTCCGCGGCGCCCGCCCCCGATCCGGCGCTCGCCGACGTCCCGTTGCAGATCACCGGGCTGGCCAAGCGCTACGCCAAGGGCAGCGACCGCTACGCCGTACGGGACCTGACGTTCCGGGCGGAGCGCGGGCAGGTCCTGGGCCTCCTCGGGCCCAACGGCGCGGGCAAGACCACCACCCTGCGGATGCTGATGGGCCTGATCCGGCCGGACGAGGGCGAGATCCGGGTCTTCGGGCACGCGATCCGGCCCGGGGCACCGGTGTTGTCCCGGGTCGGCGCGTTCGTCGAGGGCGCCGGGTTCCTGCCGCACCTGTCCGGGCGCGCCAACCTCGACCTGTACTGGCGGGCCACCGGCCGCCCGGCCGCCGACGCCCGCGGGGACGAGGCGCTGGAGATCGCGGGGCTGGGCGACGCCCTGGACCGCCCGGTGCGCACCTACTCGCAGGGCATGCGCCAGCGCCTCGCCCTCGCCCAGGCCATGCTCGGCCTGCCCGATCTGCTGATCCTCGATGAACCGGCCAACGGCCTCGATCCGCCGCAGATACGCCGGATGCGCGAGGTGATGATCCGGTACGCGGCGGCCGGACGCACCGTCATCGTCTCCAGCCATCTGCTGTCCGAGGTCGAGCAGAGCTGCACCCATCTGGTCGTCATGGACCGCGGGCGGCTCGTCGCGGCCGGCCCGGTGGCGGAGATCGCCGGCTCCGGCGACACCCTGTTCGTCGGCGTCACCGACCCCGGGGCGCTCACCGAAGCGGTGGTGGAGAAGGCCGCCGCGCTGCCCGGCGTCGTCTCCGCGGTCCGTACCGACGGGGGACTGCTGGTCCGTGTGGGCGACGGCTCCGGCACGCCCCGGCTGATCGCCGGACTGCTGCGCCTGGACGTCCCGGTGGACCGCGTCCATCCGCACCACCGTCTGGAGGACGCCTTCCTCACCCTGATCGGAGGGGACCGATGACCCCCGCCACCCCGGCCGCGCCCGGCTACCGGCCGTACCGCACCCTCCCGCTGCGCGTCGAGGCGCGCCGCCAGCTGCTGCGCCGCCGCACGGTGGTCGTCGGCGCGCTGCTGGCGCTGCTGCCGTTCGTGCTGGTCGCCGCGTTCGCGATCGGCGGGGAGCAGCACACGCGCGCCGGCGGCCGCACGGGCCTGATAGATACGGCCACCGCCTCCGGGGCGAACTTCACCGCCACGGTCCTGTTCGTCTCGGCGGGTTTCGTGCTGGTCGTCCCGGTGGCGCTGTTCTGCGGGGACACGGTGGCGTCGGAGGCGAGCTGGTCGTCGTTGCGCTATCTGCTGGCCGCGCCCGTGCCGCGCGCCCGGCTGCTGCTGGCCAAGCTCGTCGTCGGGCTGCTGTACAGCGCCGCCGCGATGGTGCTGCTGCCGCTGGTGGCGTTCGGTGTGGGACTGGTCGCGTACGGCTGGGGGCCGTTGCGGCTGCCGACGGGTGCCGCGCTGTCGGCGGGGGAGGCGGTGCCGCGGCTGGCGGTCGCGGTCTGCTCGCTGTTCGTGTGCCAACTGGTCACGGCGGCCCTGGCGTTCTGGCTGTCGACGGTGACCGACGCGCCGTTGGGCGCGGTCGGCGGCGCGGTCGGGCTGACCATCGTCGGTACGGTCCTCGACCAGGTCACGGCGCTCGGCGGATGGCGTGCGCTGCTGCCCGCGCACTGGCAGTACGCCTGGGCGGACGCCCTCCAGCCCCGGATGGAGAGCGCGGCGATGCTCCAGGGCGCGGCGGTGTCGGTGACGTATGCGCTGGTGCTGGTGGCGCTGGCGTTCCGGGGCTTCGCCCGTAAGGACGTGGTGTCGTAGCGGGGGCCGTCCGCGAGGGGCGCGGACGGCCCCGGTTCAGGCGGTCGGTCCCCGCATATGGGCGCTGACCCACTGCATCGTGCCCTCGCTCAGGCCGGTGACGTAGGTCAGGCCGCTGTGGGTGCCGTGGGGGACGATGTGGAGCCGGGTGTGCACCGGGCCGTGCCCGTAGTCGGTGATGAACCGGCGGACCTTGGGGAGCACGCTGGACTCCTTGGCGCCGTCCTGGAACGCGAGGTAGACGTCGGGGCCGCCGCGGTCGATCAGCCGCCGGGCCAGTACCTCGGGGTTGTTCTCCCGCTCGGCGGTGGCGTGGCCGTTCCACAGCGGGGAGTCGGGGACGATGTCGGGCCCGTTGGGGATGGCGACCTTGAAGGTGTCCGGGTGCTGGAGGACGTTCTTCAGCGCGGCGAACCCGCCCGACGAGGACCCCATGATCGCCCAGGCGTCGCGGGTCCTGAGCGTGCGGAAGTTCTGCCGTACGAGGTCGGGCACGTCCTCGCTGAGCCAGGTGCCCATCCTCGGCTGCCCGGGGATGTCGCTGCCGTCGTAGTACTGCTTGTCGTCGGGGTTGAGGACCGGCATCACGACGATGAACGGCAGGCTCCTGCCCTCCTTGGAGAGCCGGGCGAGGGTCTCCTCCAGCTTGAGGTCGGAGCCGATCCAGTAGTTGACGGGGTAGCCGTAGGCGCCGGGGAGTGCCTCCATCACGGGGAAGCCCTTGCGCGCGTTGCGTTTCTCGTAGTACTCCGGCGGTGCCCACACCCACACCTTGCCGGTGAAGCCGGACTTCGGGCCGTGGAAGGTGGTCATCCCGATGGGGGTGCCGCCGCCCGCGCCGCCGACCCGGCTCTGCTCCTGGAACGTGATCGGGTGCGTGGGCATCCGCACCAGGGAGTGGCGGTCGGCGGGGGCGGCCTTGCCCGCGGTCGTGGCGGGCGGCGCGCCGAAGCGCACCGCGGCGGCGCGGGAGCCGCCCGCGTCACAGCCGGCGGTGCAGGCCAGCACGATCAGGGTGGTCAGGGCGGCCACGGGAGCGAACAGGGATCTGCGCACGGGTCCTTCTCCTTGCCTGCCGGCCGGGAGGGGCCCCGGTCGGCAGGCAAGAGGGGCCGGTGGGAGACGGGGTTTCCGTTCCGTGGTGTCTGTTTGCTCGCACACGCCGGGCCGCCGCGGGGCGGCCGGTCGTGACCTGGGGCGTTTACGCGTCACGGATGAGTGGTTTACCGGTTTTTTCTGTTTGGTGCGGTGAGGGAGGAGATGCCTGGCGGTGCGTCGGGCTGACGCGAGCGACCTGTTTCGCACTCCGGATGGAAAAGTCTGGTTACGGTCATTCCGGATCACTCGTGACCAGATCGTATTCTCTCGGTATGACGTGGTCGCGTGCGTTGAAACAGACGGCCCGCTCCGGACTGGCCATCGAGCGGACCAAGCTCACCCCCGTGATAGCGGTCCGCGGCTCGATCGGCGTCGCCATCGTCGTCGGACTGTGCCTGTGGCGCGGCGACCCCGCCCTCGCGGTCTCCTCCGCGTTCGGCGCCTTCGCCTCCGGCATCGCCACCTTCCAGCGCAGCTGGCGCCCCCGCCCCGTCCTCGCCCTCGCCGTCGCGACGGGCCTGGCCGTCTCCACCTTCCTCGGCTATCTGGCGGCCTCCCACACCGTCGCCTTCCTGCTGCTCCTCGCCGTCTGGACCTTCCTCTCCGGCCTCGCCTGGTCGATCGGACCGCTCTCCGGACTGGTCGGCACCCAGATGGTGGCGATCATGCTGGTCACCGTCACCCTGCCGACCTCCGTCCTCGGCGCCCTCGAACACGCCGCCCTGATCGCCTTCGGCGGCCTCGTCCAGGCCACCCTGATCGTCGTCTTCCCCGTACGCCCCTGGGGCGTCCAGCGCGACGCCCTCGCCGACGCCCTGGCCGCCGAGGCCGACTACGCCCGCCGGCTGCGCCACGACCCGGTCGCCCCCTTCGACCCCCAGCCCCTGATGGACGCCCGCCTCGCCTCCGCGGTGACCCCGCGTCAGGCCAAGCGCCGCCCCACCCAGCTGCACGGCCCCCGCGGCCTCGCCGAACAGGTCAGACCCGTCCTCGCCTCCCTCGCCGACCCCGTCGTCGGCGCGCCCCTGGAGGGGCCCGAGCGCGACCGCGTCCGCGATCTGCTCGGCGCCGCGGGCACCGTCCTGGACGCCGTCGCCCACGCGATCCGCCACGACCGGCCGGTGCGGCTGCCGCCCGAGGCGATGGCCGTCCTCGAAGTGCCCGCCTCCGGCCCCATGCTCAAGGGCGCCGCCCGCCGCTCCGCCTACCGCCTCATCGCGCTCCTCGCCGACGCCGTCGAACTCACCGACGAACCCGTCGAGGCCACCCGCCCCACCACCGAGGCCGAACGCGGCCACCTCCTGCGCCCCAGCGTGCCCAAGCTCGTCCCGGTCGCGCTGCGCGCCGTGCGCCGCGAACTGCGCTGGTCCTCCCGCATCCTGCGGCACGCGCTGCGGGTCAGTGTGGTCGCCTCCGCCGGCTATCTGCTGGGCGCCGCGCTGCCGTTCGGCCACGGCTACTGGGCGCCGCTCGCCTCCGTCATGGTGATGCGCCCCGACTTCGCCCAGACCTACTCCCGCGGCGTCGCCCGCTTCATCGGCACCCTCGTCGGCGTCACCGCGGGCGGCGCCGTGACGGCCTTCCTCCACCCCCACCTGTACGTCACCGCCGCCCTCGCCATCTGCTGCGTCTTCCTGATGTACCTGCTGATGCGCACCGGACTGATCGTCACCTCGGCCTGCGTCGGCGCCTATGTCGTCTTCCTGCTCGGCGTCGCCGGCGCCGGATGGGAGCAGACCGTCCTCGAACGCGTGGTGCTCACCCTCGTCGGCGGCGTCCTCGCGATGCTCTCCTACGCCCTCTTCCCCGCCTGGGAGACGCCCCGGCTGCGCGAACACCTCGCCCAGTGGCTGGAGGCCAACGGCCGCTACGCCCTCGCCGTCCTCGACCGCCACGCCCGGCCCGGGGAGGGCAAGCCCCGCCAGGTCCGCGAGGCGCTGCTGGACTCCCGCGCGGCCCGCGCCGCCTGGGAGGCGACCGAGGCCCGCGCCGAGAAGGAGCCGGTGCGCCACCGCGGCCTCTCCCGCTCCGCGGCCGCCGCCGCCAGCACCGCGCTGGCCACCCTGGGCCGGGTCGCGATGATCCTGGAGGCGCATCTCCCGCCCAGGGACGCCGACCCCGACCCGGGCGCCGCCGCCTTCGCCGCCGAACTGCGCCGCTCCCTGGAGAGGGCCGCCGAGGCGGTACGCGCGCGCGAGAACCTGGACTGGGGTGACCTGCGCGCCACCTGGGAGGAGTGGGACGCCGGGGCCGGGGGCCAGGGCATCGCCCTGCGCGCCTCGGGGCTGCTGCTCGACGCCCTGGACGATGTCGCCCAGGCGCTGTCCAAGGGGCCCGGCGGACGCAACCGCGCGGCCCGCGCGCTGCGTGGTGGCAACCGGTGAGTGTCCCCGCGGTACGGTCCTTCCGGCCGGCTCGGGCGGTTCAGGAACCAATTCGGCCCCTCGGTAGTCTTGATGAATGCCCTCAAATGACGCCCTTGGTGAACCCTTGGTGCCGTTTGGGCCGTGATGTCCGAGGACCCCGTTCCCCCGGGGCCTGTCATCCAGACGAGAGAGAACAGCGAACTCCCCATGGCGTCCAGCACTTCGTCCGGTACGTACGACATAGGCATCGACCTCGGCACCGCGAACACCCTGGTGTACGCGCGCGGCAAGGGCGTGGTGCTGAACGAGCCGTCCGTCGTCGCCGTCAACGCCTCCGGTGACATCGTCGCCGTCGGCGCGGAGGCCAAACGGACGATCGGCCGCACGCCCTCCGGGATCACCGCCATGCGCCCCCTCAAGGAGGGCGTCATCGCCGACTTCCACGCCGCCGAGCAGATGCTCCGCGCGCTGATGAAGAAGGCCCTGCCCCACCGCCGCTTCACCAAGCCCCGCGTGGTCATCTGCGTCCCCTCCGGCATCACCGGTGTCGAACGGCGCGCCGTCATCGACTCCGCGCGCGGCGCGGGCGCCCGCGAGGTGCACCTCATCGAGGAACCGATGGCCGCGGCGATCGGCGCCGGACTGCCGGTCGCCGAACCGGTCGGCTGCATGGTGGTGGACATCGGCGGCGGTACGACCGAGGTCGCGGTGGTCTCCATGGGCGGCATCGTCACCGCCCAGTCCGAACGCGTCGCGGGCGACGCCCTCGACGCCGCGGTCGGCAACTACGTCAAGAAGAAGCACTCGCTGGCCATCGGGGAGCGCACCGCCGAGGACATCAAGATCGCGATCGGCTCCGCGGCCTGGACCCCCGTCGTCACCGGTGAGGACGGCGAACCCGACCGCGCCGTCTCCTACACCGTCCGCGGCCGCGACCACGTCAGCGGACTGCCCCGCGTCCAGGAGATCACCGAGGAGGAGATCCGCGAGGCGCTGTCCGAACCGGTCGACGCGATCGTCCGCGCCGTCCACCGCACCCTGGACGAGTGCCCCCCGGAGCTGTCCGGCGACATCATCGAGCGCGGCATCGCCCTGACCGGCGGCGGCGCCCTGCTGCGCGGCCTCGACCAGCGGCTGCGGCAGGAGATGGGCGTCCCGGTCTTCGTCGCCGACGACCCGCTGGACTGCGTGGTCAACGGCACCGCCAAGTGCGTGGACGAGTTCGCCCAGCTGCGCGGCCTGCTGGCCGACGCCAAGGAGCAGCCGCGGAGGTCGGTGCGACGCGTGTGACGTGAGGGGGCGTCCGGCGGCGGGTGTGGGCGGCCCGTTACGCCCGGGGGGCGGGCGGGCGCCGCGCCGCGTCCGCCCGCCGGGCGACCAGGACCTCCAGGCCGTCCAGGATGCGCTCCAGGCCGAAGTCCAGCGCCTGGTCGCCGCCCCCCTCCGTGCCGGCCGCCGCGAGAGCCGCGGCCAGCGCGGGGAACCGGTCGGAGCGGCCGACCAGCAGATCGTTGAGGGCCGCGCTCAGGAGCTGCTCCGGCCCCGAAGCCCGCCCGCTCGCCGCGCCCATCGACGCCGCGACCTGGGCGACGCCCCGCACATGGCCGGTGAGGACGGCCACCACGTCGAGCTGTTCCGCGCCGCTGAGCCCGGTGCCCGCCAGGGCGGCGACGGCGCGCTCCGCCCAGCCCAGTTCGTTGGGGCCCATGACGCGCGGACCGACCGCCGCGTCCAGCAGCCACGGATGGCGGTGGAAGACCGCCGACAGCGCCTCGGCCCAGGCGCGCAGCGCGGGCCGCCAACCGGAGTCCGCGCCGCCTTCGGCCGGCGCGGCGGGCGGTTCCCCCATCGCCGTGTCGATCATCAGCGCGACCAGCTCGGACTTGCCCGGGACATAGCGGTACAGCGACATCTTGGTGAAGGCCAGCTCGCCCGCCACCCGCTGCATGGAGACCGCGCCGAGACCGCCGAGGTCGGCGAGCCCGATCGCGGTACGGGTGATCTGCTCCAGGCTCAGCGCCGGTTTGGGCCCCCGGCTCGGCCGCTCATGGCCACCCCACAGGAAGGCCACACGCTCCGCCCGGTCCCCGGACGTGTCCCGCGCACCATCTGACTCCCGCGCACCGCTCTTTTCGTCTCCGGTCACCTCCGCATCCTAAAACTGTGTCCGGGGTATACAGATCAGTGTCCGGCGGATACAGTTTCTGGTGTCGAGACCGCCCGGCGCCGTGCCGGACGGCGCGCGGACGCATGGGGGAGTGCGTGATGACGAAGACGGTGCTGATCTCGGGGGCCGGTGTGGCGGGCCCGGCCCTGGCCCACTGGCTCGGGCGGTACGGCTACCGCCCCACGGTGGTCGAGGCCGCCCCCGCCCTGCGGGGCGGCGGCTTCGCGGTGGACTTCCGCGGCGACCTCCACCGGACGGTGCTGCGGCGGACGGGCGTCCTGGAGGAGGTCCGCCGCCACGCCACCGGCGGCACGCCGATGTCCTTCGTCGATGAACAGGGCCGTGAACGGGCCGTCATGCCCGAGGAGTTCGCGGGCGGCGAGATCGAGATACTCCGCTCCGACCTGTGCCGCATCCTCTACCACCACAGCCTCCACGGGGCCGCACGGGACCGCGACGCTTCACCGCGGGCGCCCGCCGCCCGCACGGAATACCTCTTCGGCGACTCGATCACCTCCCTCAGGGAGACCGGCGACGGCGTACGGGTCACCTTCGAGCGCTCCGCCCCGCGCGCCTTCGGCCTCGTCGTCGGGGCGGACGGCCTGCGCTCCGCGGTGCGGCGCCTCGCCTTCGGCCCGGAGGAGGAATTCGTCGGTCACCTCGGTCACTACCTCGCCTGCTGGGACCTGCCGCCCGACGCCGCCCACCTCGCCGTCCGCCCCGTGGGATACAACGAGCCCGGCCGCCTGGCGAGCGTCGGCCGTACGCACCGCCGCGCCGCCGACCCCGGCTATGCGGGCGAGGTGTTCTGCCTCTTCGCCTCGGAGGAGCTGGAGTACGACCGCCGCGACACCGAGGCGCAGAAGAAACTGATAGCCCGTGCCTACGAGGGCGCCGGCTGGCGGACCCCGGAGCTGATCGCCACCCTGCCCGGCGCCCGCGACCTCTTCTTCGACGCCCTCGCCCGCGTCGACGTCCCGCGCTGGTCGACCGGCCGGACCGTCCTGCTCGGCGACGCCGCGTACGGTGCCACGCTCGGCGGTACGGGCACCGGCTCGGCGCTCGTCGGGGCGTACGTCCTCGCCGGCGAACTGGCGGCGGCCGGCGGCGACCACCACCGCGCCTTCGCCCGCTACGAAGAGCTGATACGCCCCTATGTCACGCCCTGCCAGGAGGGCGGCCGGGCGGCCGGCGCGTTCCTCGCCCCGCCCACCCGCGAGGCGATGGCGGCGCGCGACGCGTTGCTCAACGATCCGGACGCGCTCGCCGCGATGCTGGGGCAGGGTACGGCACTTTCCGCCGCACTCGACCTCCCGGACTATCCGGAGCATTGAAATCCGCTTCCGGTTGCGGTTGTGCAACGCCGTGGCACGGTCGCGGGCGACACGCCATAACAGCGCCCTCAACTGCGCAGAAACTCCCGATTCCCGTGCGGTCAAGGTGTGATGACCTGGCGTCAGTCATTGATCAAACACGGTTATGCTAATTCCGGCCCGGTATGCGGAGGAGAGTTGACGCAGCAGACCTCCGCGGCGGCGTTCGTCGTGTCCGTGGCCCGTAGAACGTCCCCATCTTCCAACGGTTCGAGGGTTTTGAGGGTGCAGATGGTTCGAGAAGGATCGTCGCCCGGAGGGGCGCGTCCCGCCTCGGTTCTCACATGGGTCGCGCCGGCCGCGGTGACAGCCGTCGCCGCGGGCGTCGCCACGGCGGCGGTTTCCCCCTCGGCGCGCACCCCGGTCGTCTGGATCGGCGTGATCGCTACCATCGCGGTGGCCCTGGTCACCGCCGAGCTCGCCCGCCGCGGCCGCGCCGTCGCCGAGCTCCGCCGGCAGGTCGCCGAGCGGCAGGACCTGCTCGACCGCCAGGAGACGGAAACCGTCCGGCTCTCCAAGGAACTCCTGCCCGAGATGGTCTCCCGTCTCGGCCACGGCGAGTTCCCCGAGGACATCCTCGCCTCGACCGGCGAACAACTCTCCCGCCAGGCACGGGAGGTCGGCCTCACCCCCGAGTTCGCCGCCGCCCACCAGGCCGTCCTCAACACCGTCCTCGACGCCGTCGTCGCCGAGGAGGACCTGCGCGATTCCGCCCAGCGGGCGTTCGTCAACATCGCCCGCCGTGTGCAGGCGATCGTCCACCAGCAGGCCCAGGAACTCCGCGAGATGGAGGACCGCCACGGCCACACCCCCGACGTCTTCGGCGACCTGCTCCGCCTGGACCACGGCACCGCGCTCATCGGCCGCCTCGCGGACTCCATCGCCGTCCTCGGTGGCGCCCGTCCGGGCCGTCAGTGGAGTCGCGCGGTCCCGCTGTTCAGCGTGCTCCGCGGCGCCATGTCGCGGATCATCGACTACCAGCGCGTCGAGCTGCACTCCGTCTCCGAGGTCGCCGTCGTCGGCCCCGCCGTCGAGCCGCTGATCCACGCCCTCGCCGAGCTCCTCGACAACGCCACCCGCTACTCCCCGCCGCAGACCCGGGTCCACCTGACCGCCGTCGAGGTGCAGTCCGGCATCGCGGTGGAGATCGAGGACGGCGGCGTCAGCATGAGCGAGGAGGCGCGCAAGCGCGCCGAGCGGATGCTGGAGCAGGCCCAGCAGGGCATCGACCTCAACGACCTGGGAGAGACCCCGCGCCTCGGCCTCGCCGTGGTCGGCCGCCTCGCGCAGGCGTACGACTTCCAGGTGTCGCTGCGCACCTCCGCGTACGGCGGTGTCCGCGCGGTGCTGATCGTCCCCCAGGAACAGATCACCACCGCCCCCGCGACGGGGCGCGCCCACGGCATCGGCGCCTCCTCCGGACCGCGCACCGACCAGCCCGTGTCCGGGCACTCCGCCGC